>JAZQUE010000122.1:0-2078 GCA_045631145.1 Eubacteriales bacterium | reverse complement strand
GCCGACTTCGAGTCCTACCGCCTCACTCACGAAAATCTCACGAGAACCTACTCCGAAAAAGAGCGGTTTTCGAGAATTTCGCTTATGAATATTGCCGCCTCTGCCTATTTTACCTCCGACCGCTCGATTGAGGAATATTCGAAGAATATATGGGGTCTTAAAAGGGTGGACGAATGAGGCTCAAAAAAGAGGTAAACGGCATCGACAAAAGTCTTTTCGGCGCATTCGAAAGAGGGGTGAGAATAGATTTCACCCTCTCTCTCCCGAGGTCGCTCGGGGTGACCGAGGTGCTTTTTAAAAGTGACGGGAGCGCTCTCCCCTTCTCTTTTGCGGGGAGCGAGAGGGGAACGGACTTATATTCTCTCTCGCTTGTGGCAGATAAAAAGGGGCTCTTTTTCTATTCGACAGAGCTTCGCTCGGGTGGCGAGAGGCTATACTCGTCGAGTATAAATAACCTCGACTTTGACCTAAAAAAAGAGGAGGGCGCGCCCTTTACCCTTCTCGTTCATCTTCCCCTTTCCGTACCCGAATTTCTGCACGAGGGAGTAGTGTATCAAATTTTCCCCGACCGCTTCAGAAGGGGGAAGGGAGAGGTCGGAGTGCACGGGAGGATAGTGAGCTTTGACGAGGGTATTCCCGAATACGCCGAAAGGGCGGGCGACCCCGTCGAGAACGACACCTTCTTCGGCGGAAACCTCTGGGGTGTCGTAGAAAAGCTCGACTACCTTGAGGCGCTTTCGGTAAAAACGATATACCTTAACCCCATCTTCTCATCCCCCTCGAACCACCGCTACGACACCTCCGACTACGAGGAGATAGACTCGCTTCTCGGCGGTAAGGAAGCCTTCGATGCTCTTATGAGAGAGGCGCACGAAAGAGGAATGAAGATAATTCTCGACGGCGTATTCAACCATACGGGAAGCGATAGCCGTTACTTTAACAAGAAGGGACGCTTTGAGTGCATCGGGGCTTATCAGTCGCAGTCCTCCCCTTTTTATCCTTGGTATAACTTTTACGACTTTCCCGATAAATACGAGTCGTGGTGGGGTATCGACATACTTCCGAGACTCGACCACTCACACCAATCTTGTCTTGAGTACTTCGCCGAAAAAATTGCGAAGAAGTGGCTTCGTGAGGGGGCGGACGGTTGGAGGCTCGACGTTGCCGACGAGCTGTCGGATAGCTTCCTCGAGAGGTTTCACGACAGTGTGAAATCGCTCGGTGATAAGGCGATTATCGGGGAGGTATGGGAAAATGCGGTGACGAAGGAGTCCTACGGAAAGAGGCGTGAATATCTTCAGGGGCGGGAGCTTGACAGTGTGATGAACTATCCCTTCAGACAGGCGGTTATACGGCTTCTCACAGAGGGTGACACCGACTTTTTCTACAATACTCTCACCGAGCTTTATTCTTCTTATCCGAAGGCGTCCTCCGACGCTCTCTGGAACGTTCTCTCCACCCACGACACCGAGAGAATACTCACCAGACTCGTCGGAGAGAGTGCCGAGGGTAAGGAAAGGCGTGAGCTTCAGGGGCTCAGGCTTTCGAGGGAAGACTGTGACAAGGGGATAGAGCTTTTGAAGATAGCGAGCCTCATTCAGTACACCGTTTTCGGCACGCCCCTTCTCTACTACGGAGACGAGGCGGCGCTTGAGGGCTACGGCGACCCCTTCTGCCGTCTCCCCTACCCTTGGGGAAAAGAGAACGGAGAGCTTCTTTCCCACTACCGAGAGCTCGGAGAGCTGAAGCGCTCTCACCCTGCCCTTCGGGACGGTACGTTTGAGTTCACCCTTCATACGAAGGATACTATCGAGTATGAAAGGCGGAAGGGTAGCGACAGAGTAAGGGTTAAAATTCGAATAACGAAAGAAATTGAAATCGGGTGAAGTTTTACCCGATTTCAATTTTTTTATTGCAAAATAGGAAATAATATTTTATAATGAATATTGAAGATTGAAGATTGGAAAGTTGTATAGTAAAAGTGGACACAACAAAGAGTGAATGATATAATACATTTAGAGAGGTGTTCACAATGAAACGAACTTTCAGCAAAGAATTCAAAGTCAAGGCGTGCGAGT
>JAZQUE010000121.1:0-6101 GCA_045631145.1 Eubacteriales bacterium | reverse complement strand
GTGGGCAGTGCCGACATCGCCTTTATAAATCAAGAGACTCCTATTGCGGGTCCCTCCTTCCCTGCGGCGGGATATCCGCAGTTCAACACTCCCGACGAAATGGGAGAAACTCTCATAAGGCTTGGTTTTGACGTTATAAATACCGCAACAAACCATATGCTCGACTGCTACGGAAAGGGACTACTCTATCACGCTGACTACTGGGCATCGAAGAGCGAGCTCGGAGTTATGCAGATAGGCAGCTACAAGGACAAGGCGGACTATGAAAACATCCGAGTCTACGAAAAGGACGGAGTCAAGATAGCCTTCCTTGCCTACACCTATTCTACCAACGGAATTTCAGCGGGAAGCTCCTACGACATATATGTCCCTTATATTAATAATGAAGAAATGACGAGAAAGGTAAAAGAGGCAAAAGAGCTTGCCGACCTCGTGTTCGTTTCGATGCATTGGGGCTGGGAGGACTCCTTCGACACGAGCTACGACCAGCGTGATGCGGCGCAGGCGCTCGTAGATGCGGGAGCCGACGTTATAATCGGAACTCACCCTCACGTCGTGCAGGAAATGAAGTGGAAGGAAAACGCCGAGGGACACAAGACGCTTATAGTTTATTCGCTCGGTAACTTCATTTCGACGATGTACTACCCTTGGAATATGTTCGGCGGATATTTGAGCCTTGATATCGTAAAGGACGAGGAGGGTGCGAGGGTAGAAAACCCGCTTTTCAACCCTACGATGTGTCACTATTCGCTCACCCGCCGTTCTCTCAAGATGTACACCCTTGAAAGCTACTCACAGGAGCTTTATGAGACTCACGGAACGACGCTCAAGAGCTCAGCTTACAGCTACGACAAGATGATAGCGAAAATAAAGGAATATATCCCCGAAGAATTCTTAACAGATTATTATAAAAATTATAAAGTATAAAAGTTTTTGAAGGTCGGGGAAACTTTTTTCAAAAAGTTTCTTCGCGGGTGCAGGGCAGAGCCTTGCTAAAATGATTAAGGAGACACAAATGCTTAAAGATTTAGTTTTAAAGGACGCGACGGTCTTTCAGAAGAAGGAAGGCTTCATATGCGATATGGACGGCGTTATCTATCACGGAAACAAGCTCCTTCCAGGAGTACACGAGTTCGTTGACTGGTTAAAGGCAAATAATAAAAAATTCCTCTTTTTAACAAACAGTCCCGAGCGCTCCCCCAAGGAGCTCAGTCTCAAGCTTTCGAGAATGGGACTCGACGTTGACCCCTCGCATTTCTACACGAGCGCACTTGCGACGGCTTCCTTCCTTGCCTCTCAGAAGGCGGACTGTACCGCCTACGTCATAGGAGAGGCAGGACTTATAAACGCTCTCTACGACAAGGGTATTTATATGAACGACGTCAACCCCGACTACGTCGTAGTGGGAGAGACACGCTCGTATAGCTACGACAAAATCGAAAAGGCGGTTCGCCTCGTTTTCGGAGGTGCGAAGCTCATCGGTACGAACAGCGACCTTACGGGCCCGAGCGAAAACGGAATAATACCCGCCTGCCGTGCCCTCACCGCCCCCATCGAGCTTACGACGGGAAAAGAAGCGTACTTCATCGGTAAGCCGAACCCCCTCATTATGCGTCACGCTATTCATCAGCTCGGATGTCACAGAGAGGACACTCTCATTGTAGGTGACAGAATGGACACCGATATCGTTGCGGGAATACAGACCGAGGTCGATACGGCACTCGTGCTTTCAGGCGTTACCGACGACTCAAACTTCGACCACTTCTCGTACCGTCCTCACTACATTTTAAACGGAGTAGGAGATATTTGCGGAAAATGAAGATAGTTTATCTCGATTACTATGCTTTGAACCCAGGGGATATCGACTTCTCGGCGCTTGAGACTTTGGGAGAGGTCACCCTCTACGACAGAACTCTGACGAAGGAAGACGCTATCAAAAGAATAGGCGATGCCGAAATAGTTATAGTAAATAAGGTTCGTCTGACGGGAGAAATTTTCGACGCTTGTCCCGCCCTCAAGCTCGTTTCGGTAACGGCGACGGGCTACGACATCGTAGACGTGGGGGCGGCAAGAGAGAGAGGTATTGCGGTATCGAACGTACCCGCCTACTCCACCCCATCGGTAGCACAACACATATTCGCTCTCCTTCTTGAGCTTGCGGTAAACACGGGAGGTCACAGTCTTTCGGTAAAGGAAGGCGGTTGGGCAAAGTGCCCCGACTACACCTACCATATTTCAAATCTCACCGAGCTTTCGGGTAAGACGATGGGCTTTATCGGTATGGGCGCTATCGGCTCGGCGGCGGCGAGAATTGCGAAGGCGTTTGGAATGAAGGCTATCTGCTACCATTCAAGACAAGAAGTTGAAGGTGTCGAGCACGTTTCTCTCGACGAGCTTCTCGAAAGAAGTGACGTCATTTCCCTTTGTTGTCCATTAAATGACGAAACGAGAAAAATCATAAATCGTGAAACGATAGAAAAAATGCGTGACGGCGTTATTATAATAAACACCGCACGAGGCGGACTTATCGACGAGAACGACCTTGCAGATGCGTTAAGGTCGGGTAAGGTTGCGGGAGCAGGGCTCGACGTACTCACCGAAGAGCCTCCGACGAACTCCCCTCTCATCGCACTCGATAACGTCGTCGTCACCCCTCACATTGCGTGGGCACCGAAGGAATCGAGGGAAAGACTTCTCGCAGTAACAGTCGAGAACATAAAGGCGTATCAGAATGGCGAGAGGAAGAATATAGTAAATTAAAAAAGATTTCGGGAAAATTTCCCGAAATCTTTTTTACTTGAATATATACTCCCACGTTTCTCTATCTACTCTGCCCGTTTTCGGAAGTCCGAAGTCCTCCTGCAAGCGTTCGACGGCGCGTCTCGTCGATATTCCGAAAAGGTCGCCTCCTGCGGCGTTTGAGTCAAGATAGCCCTTTTCTATAAGAGCCTCCTTCATTTTTCCGACGTCGTTGCCAACGCTTCCGACACGAAGCGGTCTTTCAAATATCTCGCTTCTTCCAAGGCTTTTCAGCTCACGGGGCATCGTGAGAGGAGGCTCTTTTTTTGTTTCCTCGGGTTCTTTTTTTACTTCGGGTTCTTTTGGTTCTTCGGCGTGAGTCGGTGTTTCATTAAACGTAGCTTCCTCGGCGGGAACTATCATATTCGAGACGGCGGAATTGAGAGCGTTCCAGGTGCTTCTGCCCACTATTCCGTCCTCATCGAGCCTCACGAGGCGCTGGAACTCTCTTACGGCGTTTTCGGTCTCGACACCGAATACTCCGTCAACTCTGACCTCGGGAAGATATGCCGAAAGTCTCGAGAGAAGCGACTGTATGTAGCTTACGGTTTCCCCTCGGTCGCCTCGTCTTACGGGAGTGCCAGGATAGTCTCGGATAGCTATACCGCCGTCAACCGTCGGAACGTCTACGTTTTCCTTTATGCCGTTATAGACCTCGACGAGCTTCTGCCACGTTTCCTCTCCCACGACTCCGTCGGAGCGAAGTCCATAGGCACGCTGAAAGGAGACTACCGAGTCGAGAGTTCCGCCTCCGAATACGCCGTCGAGTCCAACCGCCTTTACCTCATTATTGTAGAGGGCGATGGTTGCGAGATAGAGCTGAAGCTCAAGCACCTCTACTCCCCTCATGCCGAGGGAGAGAACGCCCGGAAATTCCTGCGATGCATAGTCGGCACGCTCTCCCTCGCTCGTCAGCTCGGCGAGGTCCTTTACTGCGACGTAGACTCTTGATATAGCGTACCAGGTCGCCTTTCCAACGATGCCGTCGGGGGTGAGGTTGAATATTTCCTGAAAACGCCTTACACTTCGCTCGGTCGCCTCATCAAAAACGCCGTCAACCTCTATAAAGGGAATTGAGGGGTAGTTTATCGCTATTCTGTTGAGCTGTTCCTGTATGGTTCTCACCGAGGGGCCCGACGTGCCGACACGGAGAGGGTTACCCGGGTAGGAGTCGAACGCTCCTTGTATATTATCGGTTTCTACGAGCTCAACGTCGCCGTAGTAATACTCTAAAATAGCGTCTGCCGAAAGTCCGTCGTTCGCGAGTGTCACCGTTCCCCACTGACTGAGCCCGTCGCAAAGAGAGGTCGTTCCGTTACAGAACTGCGCAAAGAAGGGCTCCTCGTTACCAGGCTTTCTTATGTAGACGTTGAAAATCTCGTCAACTATTTCGCTTATATTCTGAAAAATATTTCTGCCGTCAACGAAGTACTGGTCGAAGGCGGTGGTATTCGTTATGTCATAGTTATAGCCTCTGCTTCTGTACCATTCGGTATAGACACGGTTGAGAGCGAAGGAAATCTGTGCAAGTATATTCGCCCTCAAAGACTCCTCGGGCCATGTCGGGTAGATTTCCGAGCTTGCGACGTTCTTGATATAGTCCTGAAAGCTTACGGTGACGTTTCTCGCCGAGGTATCGGTGGGAGCGCCGAGGTGCACCGTAATATTTTCGGGTATAAAGGGAGTAGTGTGAAGCTGTGGGGTAGGGTTTTGAGGAGGGAGTGTGCTTTCGTCCCCCTTCGGTCTATTGGGAAGTCGAAGAGAGTTCGGCGGAATATTGACACGCTCGGGAGATATCGGTTGAGGGAAGGCGCTCGTCTCGGGAAGGAGTGGTATTATGAGAAGCGCCTCTCTGTCGGGGAATACCTGAACGCCGTTTATATACTCTGAAACGAAGCTCGGAGATAGAACCTCGACGTCAAAGACTCCGTAAGGAAGGGCTCTTTCGTCGGGCCTCGTCGAAAGAGAAAAATCGGGCACCTCAAGCTCAAAAATTCTCGTTTCCCCACTGTCAAGAAAAGGGACGGTGGTATCGTAAAGAAGCTCGCCCGACGACGACCTTATTCTTATTCTTGCGTTAGTTACGGGGAGAGCGCCTCCCGTTTTCAGTTCTATTCTGAGTGTTCCTGTCTGCATAGGCTACATTCCTTTCGTTTTTTACTTCATTATATGAAAAACTACTCGAAAATGTTATTTTTTTCTTCTTTCTCGGAAAAAGGATAAATAAAAAGCTCCCCTGCGTCAACGGTTGCAAGCATTATTTCGCTCACCTTCATTTTCCTTTTGTCTATCTCCTTCATAAGCCACCAATCTGTCTTCCCTATCCTTCGAAGGTTATCGCTCAGTATTTCTCCGTCAACGATGAGATTTGCGTTGAAGGTGGCGGTGCCGTTTTCTATTTTGTTAAGAAAGCTCATTTTTCCGTTCTGCTCCATAATGACGGCAGAAATACCCTTCAAGGAAAAATATCCGTTGGTTCGGCATTGAGTTAAAAACTCTCCCATATCCATTCTCACCTTCGCCATATTCTTCTTATAGAAAACGCCGTTCTGAAAAAGTATAACGGGCTCGCCGTTTAAAAATTTCCTCGCCTTCAGCGACTTATTACAGATAACCGAAATAAAAAAGGCAGCGGCGCAGTAAAGGAAGGTGACTATTGCCGCAGGCAAAAACACGTCTCCCCCGATAGCCATTTCCGCCGCCGCAGAGCCGACGGTTATTCCCACGATATAGTCAAACGCCGACATCTGCGACATCTGCTTATCCCCCGTCAGCTTTGTCATAAAAAAGAGAAGTACCATCGACAAAAGACTGGTGACGGTCGCTTTCAAAATTACCATTTTCTCACCTCTTTTGTAGTATGGCACTTTTTTCGTTAATTATGTTAATAAAAAAGCCTTTTTGGCTTTTTATAATGAATAATGAAAATTTAAGATTGAAGAATTTAGGACAATTTGCCCTCGGGCAAATTTACAATAAGTTATAATTTCCTAAAAAGCAAAAAAGACCTTATCGGTCTTTTAATAAATTTCAAAAACGGTTTTGCCAAGCTTTTTTGCTACTGCCGCCGCCCTGAACGCCTGCGACAAATAGCACGAAAAGGAAAAATAGTAAACGAGCGTCTCGCTTTCGGTTATCATATATTCGTTTCTTTCGACAGTCGCCCATTCAATACAGCTTTCGTCAAGAGGAATTCGTTCAACCTCGTCGTAAAGGCTCTCGTCGTACTCGGTCTTTTCGGAAAGAGGCACTAAAACGCACTTTATGTCGGGCTGCCTTTCCTTTGCCCTTTTGACCGCCTC
>JAZQUE010000120.1:0-2715 GCA_045631145.1 Eubacteriales bacterium | reverse complement strand
AAGGTCGAGCTATCCCCGAAATTGACGCCCGGCATATGAGCGTCGTCGGGCATCAACAAAAGTCCGTACTCTGTGTCCATATTTACAGCGCACTCGCTATTTCCGCTGCATTCAAGAAAATCTTTTTCCTCTCGGTACTCTCCGAGCGTCATATTCGAAATATCCGAAACGTAAATCTTTTCCTCCCCCTCAAGTATTACCTGAAGGTCGGCGTATTTTTTATGAGCTTCCCATTTTGACTCTTCATAGGCGCGTGTATTATATTCCGAAGCCTTCATAAAAATTTCGGTATCGGGAATATCGTAACGCCTAAGTTCGATATCCGAGCCATGCTCTTCAAGGAATTCAACGCACTTCCTTAAAGCAAAATTCAAGTTTTCGTCCTTTGATTTTAAGCTTATTCTTTCCATATTAACACCTCTTTGTCTTTAGTTCAATATAGCGTACGGTAGTTTTATTCTTTGCCTTGATTGTTAAAATCTGCGAAGCTTCACGGTCTATTGCCTTTTTAACCTTGTATGCCACGATATTACAGTCGCCAAGCTCGGAGTCCGCCTCCTCGATAAAGGAAGGAGCTTCCTTTTCGGTAAGATCAGCCGGAGAATTGTTAAAAAAGACGTCTATCGCCTCTTCGTCATCAACGTCGAGATAGAGTAAAATCTCCTCGTCGTCGGCAACAAAGCCCGTATGAATTTCATAGGTCTTCTCGCCGTCAATTTCGGCGGGGAGAGGCTTCCAAATATTGTCATAAAAGCCGAATATATCGTCCTGATACGTCATAACGTAACGGCGCTCACCCTCTTTTGCAAGCTCGGGAGAAGAGCATACCTTCCACAAAAGCGGGGTGTATTCCTTTGCATACGCCTCGTCGTAGCCAAAGAAATTGAAGAGATACATCTGGGACGCCCCTTGGTAGTAATACTGTACCGTTTGAGCCTTCATGGTTTCTATACTCTGGTTTATAAAAGGCCTTACTGTCGGTTACAGAGGTCTGCGCAAAAATGTTGAACACCAAATCGGAAATTCCGCTGTCACGGTAGCATTCGATATGATTTTTTGCTTTTGCTTCGATATCCGACCAATCGCCCTTTAAGGTTTTGCCGAAATGATATATCATCCATGCGTCTACGTTTACAATCGTGCCCAAATTATTCATTTTTTCTGAATTATCCGTTTCAATAATATTTTTCAACAAACTCAATTAAAGGCGTCATATCAGTAAGTCCGTGAGGATGGTGACCGCAGTCTTTTTTTACTATTTCTGTAAGGTTACCGCCGTTTGCCTTGAAATAATCGGAAAGTATTTTTCCGTTCTCCTCGTAAGGAACAGATTCGTCTCTGTCACCGCAAGCCATAAAAATCGGAATGCCCGACTCCAAAAGCTTCTCTTTATGGTCAATCGGATGGTTTCTGTAATTCATCATTTCGGCAATAGAAAGCCCAATATCCCTTTCAAATTCCTCGAGAGAGGGGTGCTTGCATGCGCCGAAGCCGAGGGGCCAGCTGAGCAAATTAAGTACGGGAGCGTCAATATATAACGCCGCAACGTACTCGGGGTACTGAGCAGCTAAATATACCGCTTGCATACCTCCGCAGCTCATACCTACGGGTAAACATTTCTGATTAAGCCCGAATTCTGCCTTCAAATACTCGCAAAAGCGTGGACGCATCTCCATATCCTCTTTGGGGCACAAGCGCGCCTTGTTGGTAACGTAAGCGAGATAATAGCCTCTTTTGACCATTTCTATTTCAAACTCGGGGAAAGCGTCGAAATATTCGGTTTTATATAACCATTTTTTGTCTTTGGTGTGATTATCGGGAACAATCAGTATTGCATTTCTGCCTTCAAAGTCAAAGTCGAGCCTTTTGAAGCCGTTCCAAACACTTTCAACAAATTTCATAATTTTTCTCCTTTTAAATTTTAAAATTTTATTTACATACCTTCTTAATTAAGAAAGGTATGCTTCAATGAAGCATACCTTTATTTTTGAATTAATACTAATTTTTATCATTCCACATTAATTCCCGTTCTTCGTACGCCATCATCTTCTTTGGTTGGGATAAGCGACTTTTATCGGCTTATTAGAGTGACAATCATACGCCCTAACCCCTACGCTTTATGAAAGTTCTACAGGAACATAATTTCTTTTTTGTGGGTATTTTACGCAACAAGCTCCAATAAACTGTATCTCAATTTATCTCACCGTCACCCAAAAAAATATGGAGCTGATAACCAGATTCGAACTGGTGACCTCATCCTTACCAAGGATGTGCTCTACCAACTGAGCTATATCAGCACGACTTGGCGACCTGGATGGGACTCGAACCCACGACCTCTAGCGTGACAGGCTAGCGTTCTAACCAACTGAACTACCAGGCCATATGGTGGGGACTACAGGGCTCGAACCTGTGACCCTCTGCTTGTAAGGCAGATGCTCTCCCAGCTGAGCTAAACCCCCACGTGTGGAGCGGATTACGGGGCTCGAACCCGCCACCTCGATCTTGGCAAGGTCGCGCTCTACCAAATGAGCTAAATCCGCATGGCTGTGAGCCGTTTTGGTGCCTCCGGTCGGAATCGAACCAACGACACGAGGATTTTCAGTCCTCTGCTCTACCAACTGAGCTACAGAGGCAAATGTTCTGTGCTGTGTACACAACTATTTGCGAACACACCACAGGACAGCATGGTGCGGGCGACAGGGCTCGAACCTGCAC
>JAZQUE010000119.1:0-7937 GCA_045631145.1 Eubacteriales bacterium | reverse complement strand
TTCGAAGAAGCTTCGAGAACGATTGTAGACTACATTGAGCTTTATTACAACTCTGAAAGGCTTCATTCAGGTATCGGCTATTATATCCCTAATCATTTTTTCACTCTTTTATCTGTCCACTAATCTTGACAAGTTTCATTTTGGACAATTTTGCTGAAAGCAAAATTCACAACAAATTGTAATTTTTCCACAGGGAAAATATCCTTAATTCTTCAATATTAAATATTCATTCTTAATTAACTTCTCAGTCCTTTAACAAAAAGTTTTACATCTATATATTTCGAAGCGTTATCGTAATATATGTGTTCTTTGTCAATAATGAGAAGAGCGAGGTCGGCATCTGCCTTTATTGCCGAGCGATTCGGAGTGGTGGCGATGGCGACGGTGAGGTATTCCGATGAGAGTGAAATCGAGAAGTGGCTATCGGAGTAGGAGGAGAGCTTATTCTTTACGATGAAGCGGGTGTCGGGGGTGACTGCGATGCCTTCATTCTTGTCGAACGCACCCTTGCCGAAGGTCTTGTAGACGTCGGCGGTGAGGTTAAGAGGGAAGGATACGGCGAGCTCGAAGTCGTTTTCCTCTGCCTTGATGCCCTCGATGATATCGGCATACTTCTTCGGAAGTCTTTCTGCCGAGTCGAAAATATCCTTGACTGTCTTATCCTTCGTGAGCGTTTCGTATATCTTCATCATCTTGCCCTGAAGCTGTCCGTCGGAGGATGCCCAGCGGTCGATATCACGGAAGGACACGCCGTTTTCTTCCTTGATAAGCGACTCGAAGAGAATTTCCTTCGTGGGCTTAACCATATCGAAATACTTCATCGTGCCGTAGAAATAACGGCACTCGAAGGCGGTGATGGCACGCTTCTTTAGGAGAGTGAGCTCCTCTCTTTTTTCTGCCATTTTTTCGGGGGAGAGGCTTTTGTCGGCGTAGAGCGAGAACTGTACCCCCGTCTTTTCACCGAGCGCTATCTCACGAAGCTGTTCCTCGGTCATTTCGGGATAGATGCCCGAAAGTCTTTCAAGGTCGCACGCTTCTATCTTAATTTCTTTCATAAATCTTTTCTCTTTTCTCTGTTTTTGCCCTCTCATTTTATCACAACTTTTTATTTATGTCAAGAAAGATAAATTTATTGACAAGAGAGAGGAAATAATATAGAATATATAGAGTAAAATACTGTAAAAAATCGGAGGTATTATGCCCGAGTCGATTCTTCTTTCCGACGGAGTGAAGCTTTTTCATATTCCAAGCGGTAAATATAAAACGAATTATCTGAGTATCTATTTCACCCTTCCTCTCACCGAGAAGACGCCCACCTATATGAGCCTTCTCTCGAAGGTGATGAAAAGGGGAAGTGAGAGCTATCCCACAATGGCGAGCCTTAACTGTGCCCTTGACACGAACTATGCCTCCACCGCCTCCCTCGTTTCCTCGAAGGAGGGTGAAAAGGCGGTCTTTCTTCTTCACCTTTCGACGATGAAGAATGCATATGCGATGAACGGCGAGGACGTTTTCGGCGAGGCGGTAAGGATAGCCCTCGACCTTCTTTTCCGTCCTCTTTTTGAGAGTGATGCGTTTGAGAGCGAAAAGAAGAACCTTCACGATTCGATAAGGTCACAGATAAATAACAAGGCGTCCTATGCGAGAATGCGCTTTATCGCCGAGATGTGCGAGGGCGAGCCTTACAGAATAAACGGCGAGGGTGACACAGACGTCTTGAAGGATATCACGAGAGAAGGACTTATTTCCTTCTATGAGACGATGCTGAAGGAAGCGGTCGTCGATATCTATTTCGTCGGCGACGAGACAAGGGAGAGAGTAGAAGCGCTTTTAAAGGGTGCTTTTCGAGATAGAAGAGCGATAGCCCGTCCGAAGACTACCGTTATCACCGAGGTGAAGGGAAAGGATATAACCGAGACCCTCGATATAGCGCAGGCTCATCTTTTCGTGGGCTTCCGCACGCCTGCCTCTTATTCCCACCCTGACTATCTTAAATTCGTGCTTTTCAATATGGTGCTCGGAGGGGACGTTTCGAGTAAGATGTTTATGAATCTTCGTGAGAAGATGTCGCTTTGCTATACCTGCTATTCCTCCTTTGACGGAATGAAGGGTATAATTTCGGCGTATGCGGGAATTGACCCCGAAATGAAGGAAAAGACACTTACCGCACTCTTTCGGGAGATTGATAAGATAAGGGCGGGAGAGGTAAGCGAGGATGAGCTCACCGACGCAAAGAAGGCGTACGCCTCGAGAATGAAGGAAATAGAGGACAACCCCTCTCTCCTTGCGTCCTATTACCATATGCGACTTGAAAGCGATATTGCAAGAGAGCCCCTTCGGGACGCCGAGGCTATAATGGCGCTCACCGTCGAGGACGTAGCCTCGGCGGCAAGAGAGGTCACTCTCGATACGGTTTACTTTCTTACGAAGAATGCGGAGGAAAAATGATTTTTACAGAATATACAAGCGAGCGACTTCGTGAGTCTTACTTCAAGGGGGTTCACGAAAGCGGTCTTGAGGTAATAGTTATCCCCAAGGAGCAGACCACGCTCTACGCGCTTTTTGCTACCCGTTACGGCTCGAACGACAGTACCTTCAAGACCGAGAGCACGGGAGGTTTTATTACCGTTCCCGACGGAATTGCGCATTTTCTTGAGCATAAGATGTTCGAAAACGACGACGGCACAGATACTTTTTCGAGGTTTTCAAAGCTTGGTGCATCGGCTAACGCCTATACCTCGAACGATATGACCGCGTATCTCTTTTCGGCGACAGAGAACTATCTTGAGAGCCTTGAGGTGCTTCTCGATTTCGTAACTCACCCTTATTTTACTGAAGAGACGGTGAATAAGGAGATGGGAATTATCACCGAGGAGCTTCGTATGTACGAGGACAACCCTTATCGCTGGCTCTATCAGTCGCTCCTTTCGGCACTCTACGTCAATAACCCCGTGAGAATACCCGTCGGCGGTACCGAGAAGTCGATAAGAGAGATAACGCCCGAGCTACTCTACGACTGCTATAATACCTTCTATAATCTTTCGAATATGACCCTCGTCGTATCGGGAAATATCACACCCGTGTCGGTGGCGGGCGTTATGGATAAGGCACTTTCAAAGTCAAAGCCCTCGACGATAGAAAGGCTCGTTCCGAACGAGCCGAGGACGGTGAGAAGCACTTATATCGAAAAGAAATTCCCCGTTTCACGTCCTATGTTCCATATCGGTCTCAAGGAGGTCGATTTCCCCGAGGGCGACCTTTATATAAAGCGTGAGCTTGAGCACTCGATAATCTGTGAGCTTATCTTCGGCAAGACGTCGGAATTTTACGAAAAGAACTATAACGACGGCACGATAAATCAGAAGTTCGGCGTCGCATATTACTCCTCGAAAAGCTGGGGTCACTTTATCGCAAGCGGAGAAAGCGACGACCCCGAGACTGTCTTTCGGAAGGTCAAGGCGGAAATCGAGCTTTACCGAAGCGGTAAGAAGGAATTTCGTACCGAGGACTACGAGCGTGCGAAGAAGGTGCTTTATTCGTCGTGCATCCAGACTTGGAACTCTACCTCGGATATCGCCGAAGCATTCCTCGATTATCACTTTGCGGGGGCGGATATGTTAAGACTCCCCGAGGTGCTCTCGACGGTAACTCCCGACGATATTTATTCAAGACTTGAGAAGTCCTACGACACAAGCCTTATGTCGATGTCGGTGGCGAAGCCGCAGGTTTAATGAATATTGAAGATTGAATAATTAATAATTTCGGACAATTTGCCTTTGGCAAATTTACATTCAAAAATTTTCATTTTCGGTTTTAACCAAAATATCAAGCTTTAAATGAAACGGAGTTTTTTATGACGTCACATTGGATATCTTTCCCCGGTTTTAATATCGGTCCGTTTAAAATAGACCCCGTAGCCTTCGAGCTTTTCGGAAGGGAGATTATGTGGTACGGCGTGATACTCACGACGGGTATTATCCTCGCCGTTCTTTACGCTTATAATTTTGCAAAAAAAGCGGGAATAAACGAGGACACCTTCTTTAACCTCGTCCTCATTATCGTTCCCGTGTCTATTATATCGGCAAGGCTTTACTACGTTATTTTCGACCCGACGCCGAACTACCATAGCTTTCTCGACGTTATTGCGATATGGCGCGGCGGTATCGGCATATACGGTGCGGTGATAGGCGGTGCTCTGACGGCGATAATATTTGCAAAGGTGGCGAAAATACCGCTTCTGAAGCTACTCGACTCTCTTGCTCCCGCCGTGATGATAGGACAGATCGTCGGACGATGGGGCAACTTCGTCAACGCCGAGGCTCACGGAGGAATTACGCTTCTCCCTTGGAGAATGGGAATATCTCCCGTAATTTCCGACCTCCCCTACGACGAGACGCTGATGCTCTATTATCATCCGACCTTCCTCTACGAGTCACTCTGGAATCTCGTCGGCTTCTTACTTATACATTTCGTTTTGAGAAAGAAAAAAAGCTACGACGGCTTTCTCGCTTTCTTCTATCTTTTCTGGTACGGACTCGGTCGTGGCTTTATCGAGCTACTTCGCACCGACAGTCTCGAAATCTTCGGGCTCAAGGTGTCATCTCTCGTCGGCTTTTTGTGTGCCGTGGTATTTGGAACGATACTCATAATAAAAAATAAAAAGTATAAAAGTTTTTGAAATTCCTAAAAACTTTTTTCGGTTTTAACCAAAATATCAAGCTTAAAAGGAGATACAATATATGGCAGTAATTTTAGACGGCAAAATTACCTCGCAAAAGGTAAGAGAAAGAATAAAAGCGGAGGTTGACTCCCTTCCTGCAGAT
This sequence comes from Eubacteriales bacterium, assembly GCA_045631145.1. Lineage (GTDB taxonomy): Bacteria > Bacillota > Clostridia > Oscillospirales > SIG627 > RGIG6353. The sequence continues at coordinate 3,114 of JAZQUE010000119.1, read as the reverse complement.
GCTCGACGCCCCGGACTCGCGGTAATTATAGTCGGAGACGACCCTGCATCCCACGTCTACGTCAGAAATAAGAAGAAGGGCTGCGAGGAGGTAGGCTTTTTGTCACGCGAGTACGCACTCCCCGACGCGACGACAGAGGAGGAGCTTATCGCACTCGTAAAGGAGCTGAACCTCGACGAAGAAATTGACGGCATCCTCGTTCAGCTTCCTCTCCCGAAGCATATCGACGATAAGAGGGTAATCGAAAATATAGACTCCTCGAAGGACGTAGACGCCTTTTCGTACCACAACGTCGGAAGAATAACCGTTGGCGATTACGACTTTCTTCCCTGCACGCCTGCGGGAGTAATGGAGCTTTTGAACGAATATAATATCGACCCCTCGGGCAAGAATGCAGTAGTTATCGGAAGAAGCAATATCGTAGGTAAGCCTCAGGCACTCCTGCTCTTGCAGGCTAACGCTACCGTCACGGTTGCACACTCGAAAACGAAAAATCTCGCCGAGGTGGCGAGAGGCGCAGATATACTCGTCGTTGCAATAGGCAAGGCGAAGTTCGTGGGCGCAGATATGGTAAAGGAGGGGGCAGTCGTTATCGACGTCGGAATGGACAGAGACGAAAACGGAAAGCTCTGCGGAGATGTAGATTTCGAGGCGGTAAAGGATAAAGCGTCCTATATCACACCCGTACCGGGCGGTGTCGGCCCTATGACGATAACCGAGCTACTTAAAAACACCCTTACGTCTTATAAAAGAAGAATGGAAATATGACCGAAATAACTCATATACTTATACACGCCCTGCACCACGCCTTTATCGATACCTTGTCCCTTTTGCCGTTTCTCTTTGTTACCTATTTTCTAATGGAGTTTATCGAGCATAGCGCAAAGGATAAGGCGGAGGGGCTTATAAAGAAGTCTGGTAGATTCGGGCCTGCCATCGGCGGCGTTATCGGAATAATTCCTCAATGCGGTTTTTCGGCAGGCATTGCGGGACTTTTTTCGGGAGGGGTCATCACCCTCGGAACACTCCTTGCGGTATTCCTCTCCACCTCCGACGAAATGCTCCCGATTATGATAAGCCGAGGCTTCCCCGTACGCTCGATTGTAATTGTACTTTTGACGAAGGCTCTTCTCGGTATGGCGGTGGGCTTCGCCGTTGACCTCGTTTTCAGAAGGAGACCTACCCATCGCGAGATAGGACATATCTGCGAGGAGGAGGGCTGTCACTGCGAGGAGGGCATTTTACGTTCCGCCCTTCATCATACCCTCTCGGTCGGCGTATTCATCCTCGCTATTGGCTTTGTGATAGAAGCGGTAATAGGTCTTATCGGCGAGGACACGATAGCAGTCTATCTTTCGGACACTCCGATAGTGTCGAATATAATTGCTTCCCTCGTGGGACTTATCCCGAACTGCGCCTCCTCGGTTATACTCACCGAGCTTTATCTTGAAGGAATAATTTCGGCAGGCGCTATGATGTCGGGACTTCTCTCGGGCGCAGGAATAGGAATACTCGTCCTTTTAAAAACGAATAAGAGCACAAAAACGAATGCTCTTATTCTCTCTCTACTCTTTATTTCGGGAGTAGTCCTCGGAATAGCTCTCGACTCCCTTAACTTCGAATTATTTATTTAAGGAGACTCACCTTGAAACACGACGTAAAAAAGGTTATTGCCGCCCACGACCTTTCGGGTATGGGCAGATGCTCGCTGACGGCGGTCATTCCGATACTGTCGGCGATGGGGGTGCAGGTGTGCCCTCTCCCGACGGCAGTGCTCTCAACCCAGACCGACGGCTACGAGAACTTCTATTTTAAAGACCTCACCGAAGGGATAACGCCCTACTTTGAGCACCTTTACGCACAAAGCGACTCGTTTGACGCTTTTTATAGCGGTTTTCTCGGCTCGGCAGAGCAGATAGACGTGATTTTGTCTATTGCGAAAAGGCTGAAGGGTAAAATGCCCATCCTCGTTGACCCCGTAATGGGGGACGAGGGGGAATACTATTCTACCTACGCCTCTGAAATGGCGCTTGAGATGAGGAAGCTTATTTCGGTTGCCGATATTATTACACCAAACGTGACCGAAGCGTCCTTTTTGCTTCAAAGAGAGCCGAAAAAGAGCTATACCGACGAGGATATAAGGGGGCTTATTTCGGAGCTTTACGATATGACGGGCGCAAGCATTATCGTTACGGGCATCAAGGGAAAGGGCTCGGTGAACTCGGCGTATTCGAGCGATGGCAAGAATATCGGAATAACCGAGAACGAGGCGATAGCGAAGCATTATCCCGGTACGGGCGACGTCTTTGCATCGGTGCTCCTCGGTGCGATACTCAAGGGAAAGGCGCTTCCGCTTGCCGTAGAATTTGCATCAAAATTCGTTAAAATCGTTATGGAGTATTCGATGCAGTACGACTATCCTGCAAGGGAAGGCGTGCTTTTTGAAAAGAAACTTAATTTACTTATGAATTTTTGAAAAAAACGAACATATACTTTTAAAAAAAGCGTAAGGAAGAATATTATGAACTATCAAGACAAAAAAATAACAGAGCTTGAATTTAACCCGTTTTTGAAGATCGGCTCTGAATGGGCGCTTCTCGGGGCTTCCCGAAACGGCTCGTCAAACGCTATGACGGTAAGCTGGGGAGAGGCGGGAGTCCTCTGGAATAAGCCTATTTTTACCGTTTTCGTCCGTCCGACGAGGCATACCTTCTCGCTTCTCGAAAAGACCGATATCGCCACTCTTTCGTTTTTCGGGGGAGAAAAGAAGAAGGAGCTTTCCTACTTCGGCTCGGTCAGCGGTCGTGACGAGGACAAGCTCGGGCTCTCGGGACTGAAAAGCGAGGTAAGAGAGGGCGCACTTCTCTTTGACGATGCAAAGCTCACGCTTATCGGCAGAAAGCTCTATTACACAGACATAAACCCCGCCCACTTCATCGACGAAACGCTCGACTCGAACTATTCGGGTGACTACCACAGAGCCTATACTTATGAAATTATAGATATTTTGAAGTAAAAGAAAAAGCTTTCGGAATTATCCGAAAGCTTTTTGTGTTTTTTATATCTTCATCGTCCAGCCGAACTTGTCCTCGGTTTTGCCCCACTGGATACCGG
>JAZQUE010000118.1:0-3135 GCA_045631145.1 Eubacteriales bacterium | reverse complement strand
CACCCTCGTCGGCATTACATACAACGTACTTCTTATCGGAAACACTTCCCTTTGCGAACTGCCACTTACGACCGGTGGGGAATCCACCGCCTCCACGACCACGGAGACCGGAATCGAGGATGCACTGGATAACGTCGTCGGGAGTCATTTCCTTAAGCACCTTTGCAAGCGCAAAGTAACCGTCCATAGCGATATACTCATCGATATTTTCGGGGTTGATTACACCGCAGTTACGGAGTGCTACTCTCTTCTGCTTCTTGTAGAAAGCAGTATCGGAAAGAGAAGTGGGGCCTTCTTCCTTCTTTGCCTCTTTGCCATCATTGTAAATAAGTCTTTCTACGGGACGGCCCTTGAGGAAATGCTCCTCAACGATTTCGGGAACGTCGTCAATCGTTACCATGCTGTAAAACGTGCCTTCGGGATAAACAATCATAATGGGGCCGAGTGCGCAAAGTCCGAAGCAACCAGTGCGTACTACTTTAATTTCGTCCTGTAATCCTTTTTCAGCGATTTCCTGCTCGAGCTTATCGCCGATTTTCATACTTCCGGACGAGGTACAACCGGTACCGCCGCATATAAGTACGTGTGTGCGTATCATATTTATATGTCCTCCAATTTTATTTTGTAGCGGCTCCGATTGTATACTCTGTTACAACCTTGCCATTTTTAATATGATCCTCAATTACCTTTGCCGCCTTTTCGGGTGTCATATTTACATACGTCACCTTTTCCTCGCCCTCGTATACCTCAACTACGGGCTCGTACTGGCAAATTCCGATGCATCCAGTCTGAGAGACGGTTGCCTTTGCGGTAAGTCCTTCGTTGTTGACTCCCTCTACAAAAGCATTAAGCACGGGTCTTGCTCCTGCCGAGATACCGCAAGTTGCCATTCCGACAACAATTCTCATAGAACCGATATTCTCGCGGAGATTAACCTTGCTCTGCATCTTTTCTCTGATGGCAGCAAGTTCAGCTAATGTTTTCATAACAATTCTCCTTTTATTTCATTTCATTGTATTGCTCTTTTAAATATTCGCTTATCCAGCCGAGCACCTCGGGTGAGGATAGCGGAACATCTCCCAAAACCTCACGAAGCTCAAGGGTAGATAGCCTTACGGCGTTGTGCGTAAAAACGAAGTCAATATCGGGTGACCCCTGAATTAACGTACAGACCGTTGATACGATATCACCAAGCGGTAAACAATCAATGTGGGTCTTTATAAAGGTTGCGGTAACGGTGGTGCCCGATTGCTGTGAGAGCTCGTCTTTAACCTTCGAGGTTATTTTAATCTCTCCGCCCGTCTGCTCCGCCGCAAGCTTATAAAACGGTATGCCGAGTCCGACCTTTCTCGTTGTTCTCGTGGTACAGAAGGGGTCTGTAACTCTTTCTACCATCTCTTTGGTCATTCCCGTACCGTCATCGGTTATTCTGACAGTCATAACCTCATCGGTTTCGCTGATTGCGATTTCTACGTTCTTTGCTTTTGCCTTTACTGAATTCATCACAATATCAAGAATATTAAGCGAAAGCTCCTTCATTTCTTCTCTCCTTTCAAGTAAGCGAAAATCTCTTTTGTTACTCCCCCAACATCGGTGAGGTCGGAAAAAATACTGATGGAATTAACCTTTTCGTTAATATCCCATAGATAATGTGCATCACTGTTCGAAACTAAAAACTTGTCTTTAAGAATAGAAAAGCGCTGGGCATACTCTTCCTTCAGGCTTATACTGCTTAACTCGAAGGAGGTAAAGCCCGAATCGGGTACGGTTCCGAGAACCGAAACGACGCTGTTTGACGATTTGTCAATATGCGCGGGCAGTGCTATTCCCGAATATCCTTTTAAAATCTTCCCCACCTCGTCTACCGAAATTTCGGTCGCGTTGACGAGAAGATATTTTTCTTCTCCAACAACGGTATCGTCGGCATCTAAAATAAGCTGACGTCCAAAGACCTCGGGGTCATTTTCAAAAAGTATTCTTTTTTTCGACAAGTAGGAATCAAATTCCATCGCAGAATCAAGCGATTCAAAAAGCGCAAGAACGTGAATGTCCTCTAACGTCGTTATTTCCATTCCTGCTATCGGCACTATTCCCATATTTTTGCAGGCTTCGAAAAATGCGGGGCAATTACGAGCCGAATTATGGTCGGAAAGCGCCACGATATTAAGCCCCTTGAGCATTGCCATTCCGGCGATATTCGCGGGAGTCATATCGTCGTCTCCGCAGGGAGACAAGCAAGAATGAATGTGAAAATCGTAAAACGCTTTACTCTCCATAAAGCATTTTCCCTATCGAATAAGCAATATCGAAGGTCGATTTCGGAGTTCTGAAAATATTAATTCCCTCTTCCTTTGCTTTAAGGAGTACGTCCTCCCCTACCTCCGCGTTTTCGGTAAATATAATACACGATGCGTCGGCAAGAGATGCGACGGCGATAGAATTAACGTTACTCATAATGGTTATCCAAGCACAATCTGCCGAGAGTCTGGTCATAACCCAGCTGAGAAGGTCTCCTGCATATGCGCCGACAACGCTTCTGTCAGGGTCAGACATATTCAGTACTTCAAGCTCAAGGCTCGAGGAAAATTCAGATATCTTCATTTATTCCTCCTTTTTAAACCTCGGCAACTTAAAGATAGGACAGTCGTTTACGTCTGCTCCCTTCAGGACGACGTCCTCTGCAAATGCATGGCAGGTAGGAGCGCCGCAGGCACCGCAATCGATTTGAGGAAGTCTTGCGCTTACCTTTTCAATTTCGGTCATCGCCTCAAGCGAGACGTTTTCATCCAAGCTGAAGGTTCCTATTCTTCTTTTGCTAAGCGGTGTATGTATCTGCAGATGCTCGGGTACTCCGTTCTTTTCTATATCTTTGGAGTTCAAAGCTCTGCTGACAGGCAAATACCGTCTGAGTCCTTGTATTCTCGCCTTTGCAATAAATGGGTTGGCAACCGTCATAACGCCTCCAACGCATCCGCCAGGGCAACTGTTGAGCTCGACGAACTCAAGTGTGGGAAGTGCGTTGTTCTCAATCTGGTCGAGAACCTTAATGACGTTATCAATACCGTCTGCGGCGAGAAACCTCTCGTTGAAAATTGCCGTAGATTCTCCTCCCGACGTAGCCCAGCTGAGCCCGAT
>JAZQUE010000117.1:0-4409 GCA_045631145.1 Eubacteriales bacterium | reverse complement strand
GGCTGATAGTAGTCGTAGTACGATACGAAGTACTCCACCGCATTCTCGGGGAAGAAGTTTTTAAACTCGGTGCAAAGCTGTGCGGCGAGTGTCTTATTATGTGAAAGGATGAGGGTGGGCTTATTTACGTTTGCAATAATATTCGCCATCGTAAAGGTTTTTCCCGAGCCCGTAACGCCGAGAAGTGTCTGCTCCTTGTCGCCGCGGAGTATTCCCTCGGTCAGCTTTTTTATCGCTTCGGGCTGATCGCCCATCGGGGAAAAGGGAGATACAAGCTTAAATTTTTCCATCAGGCGTTCCGCCCTCCTTTCATCTTATTATAACAGTATAACATATTATTTATTAAATTAAAAGAGAAAAACAAAAAATCTGTGAGTTTTACTCACAGATTTCTTCTCGCTCGGTTGAGCCTTCTTAATTTTTCCTGACGCTGACGCTCAAGCTCTCTCTTTCTTCTGTAATAGTAGACTACCATAGCAATAGTCACGGCGAGGAAAAGGGAAGAAAGAATAAGCCATATTACACCCTTGACGATATGTAGCTTAAAGAAGCTTGAAATACTGCCCGATATATAGAGAAAATAGTCTCTTTTTATGTTATTCTGCGTGACGATGGGGGTGCTTCCCACCTCCTTGCCCTTATAGTAGGCGGTGAGTGTGCCCCACTCCTCCCCTTTTTTGACGGGGGCGACGAAATCGTCCCTCGTTACGACGAAGTCGGTGGTTATATCCTCGCTCGAGGCTTCCTCGGGGAGAAGTGCCGTTATGCCGTTTTTGGTGGTGAGAAGTATATGGTCGCTATCCTTTCCATATTCAATCTCTATATCGGCGACGGGCTTATCCTTCGGAACGAGGTCTCGGTATTCGTAGCCTACCGACGTATATTCAATAAGTGTCTTCGCATCGTCGAAATAATAATAGTCCCATCCCTCCGCCTTACCTCCGACGAGAATGACGACGTTGGTCCGTCCATCGTTGTCGTAGACGGTAGAGAGTGTATAGCCTGCCTCGGCAGTCGAGCCGACGTTCATTCCCTTCGTCCCCTTCAGATAGTGCCTCAGCCAGTGGCTTGGGTCAAGAAGGAGGTTCGCATTCGTGAAGGTGCGCTCCTTCGACATATTGGTCGCCTTCATTTTGTAATCGACCATAGAGGAAAGCTCGACAAAGGCTTTATTCTTATACGCCCACGCCGAAATCTTCGCTAAATCTTCGACGGTCGAATACATCTTCGGCGAATGGTAGCCCGTCGGGTTATCAAAATGGGTATTCTCCGCGCCTATTTCCGCCGCCTTTTCGTTCATCATTTTCACAAAGGCGTCCACCGAGCCTGCGACGTTTTCGGCTATGACGAGGGCGGCGTCGTTAGCGCCTCCTACTGCGACGGCAGCGATAAGGTCGTAGAATGACGCCTTTTCCCCTGCCTTGAGCTTAATATTGTTGCCCTTCAGGGTTTTGAGTGCTGTTTCGGTAACGGTTATCTCGTAGTCACTCTTATTCGAGTAGTATTCAAGGGCGAGGGTAGCGGTCATTATTTTAACGAGAGAGGCGGGATAAACTATGGTATTCGAATTCTTCGAATAGAGCATCTCTCCCGTTTCGATATTATAAACCCCTGCAAAATTGGCAGAGATTTCGGGCTCTCCCTCGGCAAGCGCCGAGAGTGTAAAGAGAGCCGATAAAATAAAAAACACTAAAATAAGCTTCTTCAATCTTCTGTACCTTCCAAAAAAAGCCTTTTACATTCTTCCGTATCTTTTTTTACCTGTATTTTGAGCTCGTCGAGAGAGGAAAATCTCTTCTCGTCACGAAGCCTTTTCACAAATTCTACCCTCACGTTTTTTCCGTAAAGGTCGCCTTCAAAGTCTATGATATGTGCTTCAACCGTGGGCACTTCCGCTTCATCGACGGTAGGTCGTACTCCTACGTTGACGGCGGAGGGGTAGGCTTTCCCATCGACGAAAAGCTCAGCAAAATATACGCCGAAGCGAAGGGGGCATCTATCCTCCTCTAACAGCAGGTTTACCGTCGGGAAGCCGAGGCTTCTTCCGAGCGCCTTGCCATGTCGGACGGCAGAGGAAATAAAGTAGCGTGCGCCGAGCATTTTTTCGGCTCTTCCGACCTCTCCGTCGGAAAGTGCTTTTCTGATTTCGCTTGAGGAAACGGTAGTTCCTTCGTACTGCACCTCGGGGACGACCTTCAAGGGTATGCCGTAGCCCGAAAGAAGCTTTCCGAGAAGTGCCGTATCACCTGTATTCCCCTTACCGAAGCGGTAATTAAAGCCACAGACGACCTTTTTCGCCTGAAAGGTTCTGACAAGCATTTCTTCAACAAACTCCTCGGGGGTCATATTTCTAACCCTTTCAAAGTCCTCATAAAAAAGGAGGTCTACGCCGAGAGCTTCGAGAAGCGACTCCTTTTCGGCTCGGGTATTTATCACCCTCACGCTTGCCTTTCCCCTTATGATATTTACGGGGTGGTCGTAAAAGGTGTAAACGATACCGAGATATTCCGAAGAAATAACTTCCTTTATAAGCTCTCGGTGTCCGATGTGAACTCCGTCGAAGTTACCGAGAGCGACTACAGAGGGAGAGGTGACGATTCCGTTCATTTCGCCATTCTCTATTCTTTTAGTGAGCATCGTCACACTCCTTTCTCTTAAATATTAAACTTCAGTATCCTTGTTATCTCATCTTTATCAATAACGGTATCTGCGCCGACGAGGGAATCAACAATCTGTTCCTTTCTGCTTCCGCCGATGATAGGGAAAACGTCGGGGGTGTCGATAGAGGTAAGAATGGCGCAGACAATCGAGGCGACACTCGTCTCATATTTCTCGGCAAGGCTCTTTATCACCTCGAGCCTTTCGATATTTTCGTCACAGTAGTAGCGTGCCTTCGATTTCTCGTTTAGTGAGCCCTCGCCGAGAGAAGCCATCTTCGAGAAAAAGCCCTTCGCCTGCGAGGCATAAGCGGCAACGGGAAGCCCTGCGGTTTTATAGAAGTCGAAGGAGTCGCCGTCCATAGTGACAAGCGCTCTGCCGTCCCCTCCGTCTACCATAACGGCGGGACTTAAACCACCTTGCAATAACTCTTTCCGACTCGCCGTCGGCGTAAAGCCTTGCGGTATCTATATGTGTGCCCCCCCATTTCGACGAAGGCATCCATTATTTCGAATGCAACCTCCTCTGAGATAGTATCTCCGAAATAGGCAGTACCGAGAAGTATTTTTGAGCTTTTCTTACCAAAGCCAAAAGAATATTTCATAGTTTCTCCAAAAAAGCTTCATAAAAATATTGTACCACAAAAAAATGCTTTTTCAAGATGTTTGATGAAAAAAGCGAGTGCATTAGCTCACCTGCTGTAGAGCAGGTGAGCAGCGATATAAATCCCTTGCGGGATTTGCGATATACGCTATTGCGTGCGATATATCTTCGATGCGGTATGCCCTTCGTGCGTGAGATATGCCTGCAAGGGATTTGTATCATATCGTAACCGAGCAACTCGAGGTTATATCGCATTTGAGCGCAAGCGAAAATATATCGCGTTTGCGAAAGCAAACATATCGCTAAAAAAAGGATAGAGAACGTAAAGTTTCTCTACCCTTTTTTGTTGGTACGGTTATATTGCTCTATCGCGCATACACCGTTTTGCACTCGCTTTTTGTTTAGTCTTATTTATCGTCTGACTTCTTCGACTTTCTGAATATCGCTCCGATTATGATTACTACTGCAAAAAGGATAAGGTAGAATAAAACGGGGAAAGAAAAGCTTCCGTTTTCCTTTGCAGCGAGGTAAGGTGTGATGCCGTGAGCGTAAACTGCCGCAAAGACCATAAAAAGACATGCGACGATAGACATTATGGGAAGGATGAAGCGCTTGAACGCACCAAACTCCTTCTCCTTTATCATCCACACGATAAACATTGGAATGTACATAGCGTAGATAGTTACGATGGGAAGCTCGGAGGAGTCGAAGTTAAATACTCCGAACCAACCACTCGTAAGGTTTGCGCCGTAGAAGTAAACAAGCCACACTGCACAGATAAATACGCCCCATACAGACGAGTTGGTCGTCATATTAGTTGCCTTGTCAATCTGTCCGAAAAGCTCGGGGCGGGGGCCCTCGCCTCTTGCCGCAATCGCGTACATACCTCTTGTTGCACCTACCATAAGTCCGTTGAGAGTACCGAGACACGAAATAACGATACATACATTAAGTACTGTTCCGCCGACTGCTCCGAATATGTTGGTGAAGGCAGTGGTTGCGCCATCTGCCATAAGAGTCTCGCTCGATGCACCGCCTGCAACTCCGATGAAATAGAGTACGTATGCCGAAACGACGATAAGCGAGCCGATTATAAGAGCAAGCGGAAGGTTCTTCTTGGGTTTTTTGAGCTCGGCGTTTATAGAGGT
>JAZQUE010000116.1:0-6933 GCA_045631145.1 Eubacteriales bacterium | reverse complement strand
GTCGATAACGCACTTCGAGGAAAGAGCGTTTATAACGAAATCTACCTCGTCGTCACTGATTGTGGCGGGGGCGGGCTTGAGGTCAATTTTGCCCGGTATGAGAAGAAGTATGTCACGGCTTTTGACGCCGAAATCTTTTGCAAGAAGAGAAATTTTATTTTTATTTGTTACTGCTGACATGATATTCCTCCAATCGTTTTCACATCTTAATTCAGGCTGTTTTTTACGAGAACCGTGAGGTTTTCGTCCTTCAGGGCAATCGAGGAGGTGTTCCTCAAAAGTCCTGCCGCCGAAGATATTTCAGCCATAGTGTAATGCGATATGATACATTCTGTGTTATAAAAGGCGGCGGTGTCGGTTATCTCCTTTAAGGTGTTCTTCGACACGTCGCTTGCAACGATAATAAGCTTTGCCTTTCCCGACTTTGCACAGTCGCGTACCATTTCGGTGCCGAATACCGCACCGCCTGCGCGCTTTGCAAGTCCTATTGCCGAAAGGAACTTGTCCTGCATATTATGCTTCCCCCTCTATCTTCTTTTCAAGGGACTCTATAACGCTTTCGGGAATTTCACACTCGAAGGCTCTCTCAAGGCGCTTTGCCTTGACCGCCTTTTTGAAGCAATCGGCGCTCTGGCAGATATAAGCTCCGCGTCCCGATTTCTTTCCCGTAGTGTCAAGCGTTATTTCCCCCTCGGGCGTTCTTACCACCCTTATGAGCGAAGATTTGGGGAATGATACCATACATCCGAGACATTTTCTCTCCGGAATTTTTTTAGCCATAACTTTTCGTCCTTATCAGAATTGTGATTTGATATCTATTTTGTAGCCCGTGAGCTTTGCGACAAGACGGGCGTTCTGTCCCTTGTTACCGATAGCAAGAGAAAGCTGGTCCTGAGGAACCGTAACGGTACAGCCTCTTTCGAGCTTGCCCTCTGTGCTCACGCTTGTGGTGAGGGTAACGTCGATAACCTCGGCAGGTGAGAGCGCCGCCTTTACGAATGCCTCGGGGCTCTCGCTGTATTCGATAATATCTATCTTCTCGCCTGAAATTTCGTTCGTGATGTTAGTCTTTCTCATTCCCTTGACACCGATACACGAGCCGATGGGGTCAACGTCCTTGTTTCTCGAATATACCGATATCTTGGTTCTCGAGCCTGCTTCTCTGGCAATCGAATGAATGATTACCGTGCCGTCCTGAATTTCGGGAACCTCAAGCTCGAAGAGTCTCTTTACAAGACCCGGATGCTTACGGGAAAGAAGAATGACGGGCTCCTTGGTGTCGGTCTTGATGTCAACGACGTAAACTTTGATGTACTGACCCGAGCGAAGTATCTCACCGGGAATCTGCTCTGTCTTGAAGAGGGTTGCCTGCTGTTTGCCGAGCTCGAGAATGGCGTTGCCTGTGTTCTTGTCGATGAGAACGATGCGTGCGGATACGATATCGTTCTTCTTCTGCTCGTATTCGTCAACGAGCATCTGACGCTCTGCTTCTCTGATGCCCTGAATAATGACCATCTTTGCCGCCTGCGCGGAAATTCTCGTGAAGCTCTTGGTCTTGAGCTCCTTTTCGTATACGTCGCCGAGCTTGAGACGCTTGTTTATTTCCTTCGCTTCTGCAACGGTCAGCTCTGAGGTGGGGTCAACGACCTCCTCTACAACGCTGAACTGCTCAAAAACTCTGACGTTCTTCTTTTCGCAGTCAATGGAAACTCTTACGTTTGCCTGACCGCCCTTTTCCTTCTTGAATGCAGTCTGTAATGCCGCTTCTACCTTTTCGAGAAGGTAGTCTTTCGAAATGCCTTCCTTTTCAAGGGCGTCAAGTGCTTCAAAAAATTCTTTGTTCATGACTTTTAACCTTTCTTTAAATTATATCAGTTGTTTTTAAAAATATCCGCGTAATTTATATGAGTTTTAATGCTTGCTACCTTTTCTTTTTCAAGGGTATATTCCGAGAAGGTGTATTCCTTTTCGGAAAACGAAACGAGTGTGGAAACGAACGCCTTTCCGAGTGCCTCGTGAGGTGCGAAAAGCTTTACCTCTACCTCTTTTCCGATATACCTTTCAAGATGCTCGGGCTTCTTCAGCTCTCTTTCGAGACCCGCCGAGGAAACCTCGAGGAAATAGCTGTCGGGAATGGGGTCGTTTTCGTCGAGTATCGGGTTCACCGCATCGGTGACCTTAACGCAGTCGTCCATAGTTACCTCCTCACCGTCTTTGTCGATGGTGAGAATGAGGTTGTAGTCGGCACCCTCTTTTTTGTACTCAACGTCCCAGAGGATATACCCGAGCCCCTCAACCGTCTCTCGAAGAAGCGCGTCAACCGTCGAGGCTATATTCGCCTTATTCTTTTCCTTTGCCAAATTATCACATCCTTCAAGCAAAAATCAAAGAGAGTGGCGACCACTCTCTTTCTTAAATAGTTTATTAACTTACGCTAACATTATACCACCTGTAACGGTGAATGTCAAGTGTTTTTTAGCTTTTTACTATACATTCGGACAAAGGACGGTATTCGTAGACGGTTTTCATCGAGGAATCTGTCATCTTACACATTCCGCCCGCTTCATCGTACTCGTAGGTATAGGTGGGATAAACACCGCCACGCTCAACGTCTCTTCTGCGCTTGACTGTAACTCTGCCGTAGTCGTCGTATTCGTATTCCCAAACGTAGGTAGCGTACTTGTCGCCCTCCTTGCCGTCGGGATAGAACTCATACTTCTGTATTTCGTTGCCGTTCTCGTCGTAATCGTATTCATACCAACCGCCCGATGAGCCGTCGGTGAGGAACATTTCGTCTTTGAGGAGATTACCGTTTTCGTCATAGGTGTTCTTGTGCCATGCGCGAACGTGATTTTGTTTTTCGGCAACGGTTTTGCTTTCAATAACTCTGTCGAAGTCATCGTAAATATAAGTGGTGGTTACAGGATAAAGGGATGGGTCGTTCGTCTCCTTGACAAGTCTTCCCTTTGAGTCGTACTCTTCGATTTTCTTGCCGATGCCTTCGATGAAAACAGAATAGCTTCCGTCGTCGTTGTAGGTGTGGGTGTAGGTCGTTTCAAGCGTTTCGCCGTTCTGATAGTAGGTAGTCCTTTTGACAACGTGTCCCTTTTCGTTATAGTCGTAAATGGTGTAGTTGCCGGTTTTGGTGTAGGTATCCTTGTAAAGCACGTATTCCTCGTCGGGAGTGGGTACTTCGGGCTCTTTTTCTTCTTCGATGCCCGAAACGGTATTGGTACTCGGCTTTTCGTTGACCTTCGATTCTTCCTTGTCGCAAGAAGCGAAGGAAAAGAGCATCAGGACGGAAATAGTAAGTATAAACAGTTTTTTCATAGTAGTCTCCTTATTTTAGTTTATTTTATGCATTCTGAAATTGGACGGTATTCGTAGACGGTGTTGCCGACGGTCATCTTACACATTCCGCCGTTTTCGTCGTATTCGTAAAGCTCCTTGCGGGCATAACCGCCCGTTTCGGGAACGTTCTTCGTTTTTTCCACGACTCTGCCATACTCGTCGTATTCCTCTGTCCATACGTATACAGCGTTACCGCCGTTTTTCTCACCCTCGGGTGTGTATTTTTCCTGTGCGGTTTCGTTGCCCTTTTCGTCGTAGATGTAAAGGAGATAGCCCGAAGACTTGCCGTTTGCGTAGAAGTCCTCGCGCTTTATAACGCGACCGTCATCGCCAAGCGTGTTAACGTACCAGGTGGTGATAGCGCCGTTATCGTTTGTTGCCTTGCACTCAATAGTATTATCGCCGTATGTATAAACGGTGGTATATCGGCTGTCAGTTACTTTTATAAGTCTGCCCTCTGCATCATATTCGGAGGTTTTTTCCATAATAAGATAACCGTCCTCATGTACCGAGTAGCTTCCGTCGTCGTTGTAGGTGTACTCGTAGAGGTCTTCCTCTATTCGTCCGTCGGGATAATTATGTGTAACTCTTGTAAGCTGTCCCTTGTCGTTGTATTCATAAAGTTTTACAGCGCCCGTTTTTGTATAGGTTTCCTTGTAAAGAAGATATTCCTCGTCGGGAGTGGGCACTTCGGGCTCTTTTTCTTCCTCGGTAATGCCCGAAACGGCATCGGTACTCGGCTTTTCGTCGTTCTTTACCTCTTCCTTGTCACAAGAAACGAAGCTAAAGAGCAAAACGAGAGCAAAAGCTAAAAGAATGATTTTTTTCATATGAAGACTCCTTTAAAAACTGAATCTATTTTACACCCTTTGCCCGAAAATTTCAATACCTCCGAGAGATAATATTCTTTTCGACTTGACTTTTTCGAAAAAATAATATAAAATACTAAAGCATAAGAAAACGAGGTGTAGCTCATCTGGTAGAGCGCTTGGTTTGGGACCAAGAGGCACGGAGTTCGAGTCTCCGCACTTCGACCAAAATCTTCGATTTGACCTCAAAAAGAGGTCAAATCGGCGTGAATTTAATAATTTCGTCACCGGAGGCGGAGTGCCGTAGCGCTCAAGTGCCGGATTAGGTGTCCGAGTGAGCTCGGGTTATTGTACAGACAATAGCCGGAGCTTTTTTATTTGGAGGGGTTATGAAAAATACGAAGGTGGAGCTTATTCCCCTGACTGACGATGACAGAGAGCAGTTTATTCTTGATAATCAATGGTCGTTTAAGTACGGTGCTATTGAGGAGTTCGGTGAGCGTGACGATCATATTGACGGCGACGGCGAGATTATTTCGAGAAAGACAATTGAGCGTTGCATTGACGACGTGCAGAACGAGACCTATCGCATCGTTGTTGACGGCAAAAAGGTGGGTGGTCTCATTTTGAAAATCAACAAAGAAACTAATCACAACGAGCTTGAGATACTGTTCATTTCTCCCGAGGAGCACAGTAAAGGTATCGGTTACGGCGCGTGGCAGGCGGTGGAGGCACTCCATCCCGAAACGGTGGTTTGGGAGACCTGCACACCCTATTTTGAGAAGCGCAACATTCATTTTTACGTTAACAAATGCGGTTTTAAAATAGACGAGTTCTGGTGCGAGTATTTTAAGTCCGAGCGCGAAATGCACGACGATGAGGAACACAACGATGGCGAAGGACCCGATGAGATGTTTCGTTTTATTAAGGTGATGAAATGAGAAAAGCCGATGAGGTTTCTTGTGATTCCTCATCGGCTTGTGTTTAATTGCAGGAAGTGTGATTTTTTAGTCAAGTTTGTTTAGAATTATTGAGCTTGGAGCTTTTGATACGACATCAGTATTGATAGTAAGATTTACCGCTTAAAAACTTTATCTTTACGCCGAATATATCCTCTATGGCGTTTGAAGCGCTTATTTCTTTCGGTGTCGCGCTTAAAGCCGCCTTTCCGTCGTTTATTATTAAGATTTCGTCCGAAAAATCAAATGCCAGAGGAAGATCGTGCATTACGGTTACAATGCCTTTTCCCGAATCGGCAAGATTTCGTAGGAGCTTCATCAATTCAAGCTGATGGGCGATATCAAGATAGGTGGTGGGCTCGACAAGAAGGATATAATCGGTATCCTGAGCGAGAGCCATTGCGATATAAGCGTTTTGTCGCATACCACCCGACAAGGCGGATAACGGTTTATCGGCAAGGTGAGCTATACCGACGGCACTCATTGCTTTTTTTGCAAATTCTCTGTCTGAAGCTTTGTATCGTCTGGGGTAGGAAAGATAAGGGAATCTTCCGTGCAAGACCATCTGCATAACGGTCATATCGGGTGTGCTTTTACCCTGCGGGAGATATGCGATTTTTTTTGCAATTTCATTTCTCTTCATTGACTTAAGGCTTACTTCGTCGACTGAAATTTTACCGCTTGATAGCGTTAAAATTCCCAAGATTGCTTTGAGCAGGGTGCTCTTTCCGCATCCGTTCACGCCGATAATACTCGTCAGCCTTCCTTTTTCAAAGGAGGCGTTAACGCCGTCGAGAACGGGCTTGATTCCGTAACCTACCGATATATTTTTCACTTCAAGCATTGCGGTGTCCTCCTTTTCCCTTAATCAGTATGAAAATAAAGAAGGGCGCGCCGAGGAAAGCCATAATAATTCCAACGGGCAATTCAAAAGGCGCAAATATCACTCTTGCAAGAGTATCGCACAGGGTGACGAAGCCTGAGCCGAAGAGAGCGCAAAGAGGCAACAGATGCTTTGATTCAGAGGATGAAATTTTTCTGATGGCGTGAGGGACGAGCAGTCCGACAAACGAAAGAAGACCGCAAACGCTGACTGCCGAGCCTGCCAAAAGCGCAGACAGAATGAAAAATATAATTCTCATCACATCGGTGTTCAGTCCAAGCCCTTTGGCGTTCTCATCGCCGAGCGTCAGCACGTCAAGCTCGTTTGAAAGGGTAAAAAGAGCTACGGTTGAAAAAAGAATCATTATCGCCACAGGGAGAAGTCTTGCATAGGTAATTGCAGAAAAATCGCCGATTTTGAAAGCGTTACTCATCACGCTGACATCGGGAATGAAGGTGGTTACCGTATCGGAGATTGCCCCAAGAAAAGCGTTAAGAGCAACGCCCAACAGTATAACAGTACCTCTTGACGCTCCCCATTTTTTCGCGCCGAGACTTATGAGCATCACTGCCGCAAATGCACCGACAAACGAAAACAACAATAAGCGCCAACCGCCTATTATACCAAATGCAGAACAAAGCGTTACGGCAAGGCCTGCGCCTGCATTGACACCGATAACGCTCGGTGAGGCAAGGCGGTTTGCAAGAACGCCTTGAATTACCGCTCCCGATACGGCAAGAGCCATACCGCATATAAGACTTCCAAGAACTCTCGGCAATCTGACGTATATTAATATTCTTGCCTCGGGACTCTGCATATCTCCCGCTATAAGCGACGAAAGCATGTCCGAAAGCCTCAGCTCCGATGATCCGAAAAGCACACCGAGAACGGCAGCAAGAAGCAATAAAAGGATCGCTATACCGTATATATA
>JAZQUE010000115.1:0-2206 GCA_045631145.1 Eubacteriales bacterium | reverse complement strand
AAGGCGACGGTAAATGCCTTGATACCGGGGTTGAGCTTACTCGAAACTGCGGTGATTACCGCCGAGTCGATACCGCCCGAAAGGAAGGTGCCGACGTCAACGTCGCTTATCATATGATATTTAACGCTTCTCTCTACCGTCTCACGAAGAAGGGCTGCCTTCTTTTCGAGGTCGTCTGTCTTCTCGGGACGGAAAACGGGAGTGTAGTATTTTTCTATTCTTATCTCCTCCCCGAGCATCATATAAGAGCCTGCGGGGAGAATTTTAATTTCTGGATGGAGGGTCGACGGCTCGGGAATATACTGATAAGTAAAATAATGCTGAAGCTTTTCACGGTCTATAAGCGACTTGTCGAGGGCGGGGTCGAGGTAAAACGCCTTTGACTCGGAGGCGAAAAGCACCTCTCCTTCACGCTCAAGATAGTAAAGAGGCTTTATTCCGAAGGGGTCGCGACCGAGCATTACGGTGTTCTTTTCCTTGTCGTAGAAGGAAAAGGCGAACATACCCCTGAGCTTTTCGATAAAGCGCTCTCCCTCAAGGGAATAGAGGGTGAGCATTACCTCAATCTCGGAGTTAGTCTTGAAGCTACACCCTTTTTCGATAAGCTCCGCACGAAGCTCACGGTAGTTATATATCTCGCCGTTGAAGATACCGACGTAGCGCTCGCCGTATTCGAAGGGCTGACTGCCTTTTTCAAGGTCGATAATACTCAGTCTCCTGAAGGCGACGGCAAGGCTCTCGAAAAAGAGCATTTTACTTTCATCAGGCCCTCTGTGACCGATAGAGGCGGACATATTCGTCACGAGCTCTCTGTCGCTATCGGTGAGGGGGTTATTTTTAAACATTCCTACAAAGCCGCACAAGGTTTTATTTCTCCTTATCTGTTGTCTTTAGCAATCTGTTTTTTTAGCTTCATTATATAGTTCACCGCAAGGGAGGTATATACGGCGAAATATATAATAGAGGGGAAAACGAAGGTAGTGTTAAAATGGGGGAGGGCGTAGAGCATAAAGCCGAAGAACGCCGAAATGAAGCCCCCCGTCATATAGAGCGAAATACTGTCCTCGAGCTTCGTTTTCGTATAGTCGCGGTTGAAGTCGGAGGCAGTCTTGAATACGAAAATAAGTACTATAAAGGTCAAAACCGCTGTAAGCGCTCCGAGTAGCGTGGTGAAGGGCTTTTCTGCGAAAACGTACTCCACGACGAAATTCGTCCTTATTCCGTGATAGAGGCGGTAGCCGAAGGAGAGAGAGGAAAGGATAAGTCCGATGCCCGAAAAAAGCGTGAGATAAAGCGTTTTCAGTCCCATCTTGCGCTTCATATAGATACTCGCCACAAGGACGAGGAAGAAGCCCACGAAGGTCGGGAAGATATCGAGCGCATCGAGATAAAAGTCTACGAAGAAGAGAAGCGAGAAGGATAAAAATGTAAGAGTGAGGGAGGTGCGCTTTTTTAACATCATATTTGGATTCGAGAGCACCTTCTCTTCAAGATTTTTCTTCATCGCCTCCATCAGAGGCTTATTCCTTATAAGCTTTATAAAAAAGGAGGCGAGGTATATGAAGGTCGATATTCCAAGGAGCACCGAGAGGAAGAAGGAGAGCACCATAAGGACTCTCATTGCCGCCTCGAAGTCAATAAACCAGGTATTTGCCGAGAGATTTCCCGTTGACTCGGTGTCGAAGAAGGTGACAGTCGCGGGAAGGAGGGTGAGAAGATTTTTAAGTGCGAAGAAGACGTACAAAAACCATCTGACAGAGGAGAGCTTATCGGAATTCAGCTTCACTCCGAGTCTCATCGAGGAGTAGTCGAGCGCACCGAAAAGGTTCGTCGTAAAGGGAATTACCGTCACAAGCTCGACGATGGAGTAGCAGAAGGTCACGAGGAGGACGTCTGCCGTACCGAAGCGGAAGGTGAAGAGAGAAAGCACCAGCTTCACCGACGAAAAGAGCATCATTCGAAGAGAGAGAGCCTTTGCGTCCTCGGCACGCATTTCGATATCCGAAAACTTAAAAAGTCCGAGTGTTATGAGAAACCAACCGATGACGTCGGGTAGAAAATCGAAGATACTGATATCGGGGGAGGTGATAAAAAGGAACCCCCAAAGAATGAGAGAAAATCGCATTCTTACTCCTTTCACTCGGCGTCTGCCGAGTTCATACCGCAACACTTCTTGTATTTTTTACCGCTGCCGCAGGGGCAGAGG
>JAZQUE010000114.1:0-11507 GCA_045631145.1 Eubacteriales bacterium | reverse complement strand
CAGGGCATATATTTCAACTATGTCCGACGCCGACCTTGACGGGATGATGAGCGAAATGATTTCCGAGAGGGTTCGCTTGGAGTATGCGGAAAACGTCAAAAACAACCTTTCCGCCTTACCCGCAGAACAGCTGTCAATGCTACTCGACGCGCTTCTTGCGGAGGCAACCGAGGATGATTTTTCAAGATATTTTGACGAGGTTATGGAGTTTTCCGACTCTACCTTCGAAAAGAACTTAAAGAAGCTCGGTGTAGTTGACCTCGACTCTCCCGCTGCAATAAATCTCTTTGCCTCGAGCTTTGAAAACAAGGATATCATTGAAGAGGTAATCAGCACCTACAACGAAGGCGTTGACGAAATCTCCAAGATAAAATATATCGACTATATCGGTATAATGATGTCCTCTATCACAACTATTATCAACACTATAACCTACGTTCTTATTGCCTTTGTTGCAATATCTCTCATCGTTTCTTCAATAATGATTGGCGTTATCACTCTCATTTCGGTTCAGGAAAGAACCAAGGAGATCGGTATTCTCCGAGCAATCGGCGCTTCAAAGAAGGACGTTTCGGTTATGTTTAACGCCGAAACCATTCTCATAGGACTTGCCTCGGGACTTCTCGGCGTTGCCGTCACCTATCTCCTCTGTATCCCCATCAACGCCGTTATCCACGCCCTCACCGGTATCACCAACCTTTCCGCCTACCTTCCCCTTCCCGTTGCCATAGTTCTTACTCTCATCAGTGTTATCCTCACTCTATTCTCCGGCATCATTCCTTCAAGAAGTGCGGCGAAGAAGGATCCTGTAGTGGCGCTCCGCACCGAATAAAATTTTTTCGTCTTTTTCCGTTCTGCATCGCTACTTACTCGACTCGGCATCGTCACTTTACGCTTGTAAAGTTTCCTTGCCTCGCTCGTGTGCACTCGCAGAACGAAAAAATACTTCAAAATTACATTTCTTCGTCTTTTTCCGCAATACGTCGTTACTTCACTACGGGGCGTCGAGGACGTCGCCCCCTACCATAGATTACATCTTTAAATAATTAATATAATGAGTGTAAATTTCCGTAGGAAATTGTCCGAAATTCTTCATTCTTCAATCTTCAATATTCATTAAAAAAGGCTTTGACCATCGGTCAAAGCCTTTTTCCTCTATTCTGTTTTAATAACCGAGGGGAGTTCGTTTGGTGAGTAGGAGAGATTTACGTTGCTTGGTGTGAAGCTATTGGAATAAAGCAGGCTGATCGCCGTTTCGGTATCTTCGGTGGGAATAATTATTTCTTCCTCCGAGGAAGATATGATTTCCACCTCGTCCTTCAAAATGTCATAAACCGAGTCAATGTCGGCATCTACGATAATTTCAAAGTTTTTGTAAAGCGTGGCGCTTATTATATCTTCGTCAAAGACAGTTTCGGTCGTAATCTCATATTGCACTTTGGAGTCGTCCTTGTAGGTTTCGCCCTTGATGCTTTCCGCCTCCGGCATAGGAACAGGCGCACTTTCGGGCTCGGCTTCCACTCTCGGAAAAGGAAGGAGAGCGTCCTCTGGTTCGGCTTCCTCCTCAAGCTCGGCAACCGCGTCCTTCATCACCGCAAACCGAAAGTCTTCAGAGGCGGTGTTTTTTGCTTCGTCGGCGCTCTCGGGCTTCGGAAGGGAGGAGTAGAGTGCGAGGCACGCAATAATCACGAGGGATGCCGCAAGACCGATATGGCGAAGGAAGAAGGGCGTCTTCTTTTTGGGGTAAAGCTCTTTTCTGATTTCTCCGACAACACTGTCGGCAAGAGAGAGCTTACTTTCCTCGACGACGTCTTTAAATTTCTTTTTCAGCTCTACGAGCTCGTCGTATTCCCTTTTACAGTCTTCGCAGGACTCAAGGTGAGAGAGCACTTCCTTTTCTCTTTCGCACTCGCCGTCGAGAAGGTCTCCGAGCATTTCTCTTATTTCCTTACAGTTCATATTGCGCCTCCTTTCTTCCGTTTTATTCATTTGACTAAAGTTTTGTCTTTTTGTTCCAAAAGTATTTCACGAAGCCTCGTTCTCGCGCGGTTCAGTCTGCTCTTGACCGTTCCGAGCTCGATATCGAGCGTTTTCGAAATCTCGTCGTAGGAAAGTCCCGACATCTCTCTCAAAACGATAATTTCCCTCATATCCTCGTCGAGCGCATCGATAGCACGGCGGAGCTCGGCGACCTCTTCTTTCCGTATGTATTCCTTTTCGGGAGTCTCCGAAACGGGTATATCAAGCACCTTCTCCTCGTCGGTAGAGGAGAGCTCGAGCCTCTTCTTATTTCTTTGTGCAAGGGAGTCCTTCGCACAGTTAACGGTAATGCGGTAGAGCCACGTCGAGAAGGACGACTCCCCCTTGAAGCCCTTTATTGCACGCCACGCCTTGAGAAAAGCATTCTGCGACACGTCGAAGGCGTCGTCGGCTTGAAGAAGAAAGCCGTAGGCGGTGTTATAGACGAATTTTTCATAAAGCCTTACAAGCTCGCCGAAGGCTTCTCCGTCGCCCTTTACGGCTTTTTCAACAAGGAGCTTTTCGCTCGTTTGACTTTTCATCTTAACACCTCCTTTTTTCGTTAAACTATTGCGAAAAAGTTAAATTTATGCTATCATTATCTTTGAATATAATTGTAGCACAAAGAGAGAGAATAATCAATACTCTTTCTCTTTTGAAGGAGCATTATGACCGATAAAAAACCGAAGCTCTTTTTCGCTCCTATGGCAGGAGTCGGCGACAGTGCCTTCCGAACGCTCTGTATGCGCTGGGGTGCCGACGGAGTTACGAGCGAGATGATATCGGCGAAGGCGGTAGTCTACGGAGATAAAAAGACCTTCACTCTTGCAAGAAGAACGGCGGAGGAAGTGCCCTTCCTTTTGCAGATTTTCGGCTCTGAGCCCGAAATAATGGCGAGAGGCGCGAAAACGCTCTCCGACCTTACCTCTCCCGACGGAATAGACATAAATATGGGTTGCCCCGTAAATAAAATAGTCAAAAACAAAGAGGGCTCGGCTCTTATGAAGAAGCCCGAGCTCGTCTACGAGATAGTGTCGAGGGTGAGAGAGGCGGTCTACCCGCTTCCCGTCAGCGTTAAAATAAGAAGCGGAATTGACGAAAACCACAAAAACGCCGTCGAGGTAGCACGAATGGCGGAAAAGGCGGGAGTAAGTCACATTACCGTCCACGGAAGAACGAGAGAGCAGTTTTATGCGCCACCCGTTGACCTTGATATAATCAAGGCGGTAAAGGAGTCGGTCGCTTGCGAGGTAGTGGGAAACGGAGATATAAATTCTCCCGAAAGAGCCCGCGAAATGCTTGAATATACGGGGTGTGACCACCTTATGATAGGCAGGGGCGCACTCGGTAGACCTTGGATATTTAAAGAAATAAAGGCGACGCTTTTCGGAGAGCCTGCCCCCGAGATACCGACGGGCGAGAGGCTCTTTGAGGAAATTGTACGCCACCTTGACCTTGCCGTAAGCCTCAAGGGCGAGAGGCAGGGCGTGCTTGAAGCGAGAGGACAGATAGCGTGGTATATAAAGAGCGTCAAGGGCGCTGCCGAAATAAGACACAAAGTAAACTCTGCCACCTCGGCAGAAGAAGTAAAGGAAATTTTAAAGATACTTAAAAATGATTTATCTTGATAACAGTGCCACAACGCCTCTTTCGGCGTCGGCAAAGGAGAAAATTAAAGAGGTGCTCGATATCTTCGGTAACCCCTCCTCTCTTCATAGCGAAGGACTGCGGGCGGAAAAGGAGATAACCGAGGCGAGAGGGATAATCGCGAAAAGCCTTTCGGCAAGAGAGGACGAGGTCTACTTCACCTCGTCGGGCACAGAAAGCGACAATACAGCCATCTTCGGCGGTGCGAGAAAAAACGCCAAGGTCGGACGGAAGATAATAACCACCGACTCGGAGCACCCTGCCGTCTCGAAGCCGATAGAAGCCCTTGAAAAAGAGGGCTTTGAGGTAGTTCGCCTCTCGACGAGAGGCGGAAAAATAGACCTCGACGAGGTGGAGAAAAACGCCGACGGCACGGCTCTCGTATCGGTGATGCGAACGAATAACGAAACGGGTGCCGTCTACGACGTTAAGGCAATATCTGAAATCGTCAAAAGCCACTCCCCCCGAGCGATAGTCCACAGCGACTGTGTTCAGGCGTATATGAAGGAAAGACTCTCTCTTTCATCTCTCGGAGCAGATATCATATCGGTATCGGGACACAAGGTGCACGCTCTCAAGGGTGTGGGAGCACTCGTTATAAAAAAGGGACTCGTTCTGCCCCCCCTTATTCTCGGGGGCGGTCAGGAAAGAGGAATGAGAAGCTCGACCGAGAATACCGTCGGAATAGCATCCTTCGGAGCATCGGTCGGCGAGCTTATGAGAGAGGGAAACGGACTTTCAGAGCTTTATCTTTATGCGAAGGAAAGGCTTTCACGCTTTAAGCTGAATATTCCCGAAAAGGCGTGTGACGCAATAATAAGCGTAACTCTTGAGGGCTACCGAAGCGAAATAATACTTCACGCACTTTCGAGAGAGGGAATTTTCGTTTCAAGCGGGTCTGCCTGCTCGTCGCATTCGGGCAAAAGCGGTGTGCTTGAAGCCTTCGGGCTTACCCCGAAGGAAGCCGACGGCACTATAAGAGTGAGTCTCTCACGCTATAACACTAAAGAGGATATAGATGCGCTTTTTGAAGCGCTCGAAAAAATCACGAAAAATACGAAGAGGGTAAAATGAGAACGATTTTAATGAAATACGGAGAGCTTATACTCAAGGGAGCAAACAAGCGCACCTTCGAGAAGCTTCTCCTTGACAGAATAAAGGCGAGAATGAGGGCACTTCTCGGAGACGACGGCTTTGAGTTTAACTGTATGCAGTCTACCGTCTACGTCACCCCCCTCGACGACGGCAAGGTAGAGGAAGCCTACGATGACCTCAAAAAGATTTTCGGCATCGTGTCGGTTTGTATCGCCTACCGCGCCGAAAAGAATATAGAGGATATTCTGGGGGTAGCGTGTGCAAATATTCCTCGCCACATAAAGAAGTATTCTTCCTTTAAGGTTGACGCAAGGCGAAGCGACAAGACCTTCCCCATGACCTCGCCCGAGATAATGGCGAGCGTCGGCGGCGAGCTTTCGGAGCTCTGTCCCGAGGTAAGAGTTGACGTCGTAAAACCCGAGGTGGTGGTAAGGGTAGAAATAAGAGAAAAATACGCCTATATCCACGCAGGCTCGGAGCACGGCGCAGGCGGTATGCCCTATCTTTCGAACGGCAGGGGACTCCTTCTTCTGTCGGGCGGTATCGACTCTCCCGTCGCAGGCTATATGCTTGCAAAGAGGGGCGTTGAAATCGACGCTATCCACTTTGAGTCCTTCCCCTATACCTCCGAGAGAGCAAAGGAGAAGGTAATCGCTCTTGCAAGAAAGCTTACCGAATACACCGACAAGGTAAGAATACATTTCATAAGCCTTACCGAAATTCAAGAGGCTATCAGAGATAAATGTGAGGAGGACTACTTCACTCTTATTCTCCGACGCTTTATGATGCCGATAGCCGAGAGGGTTGCAAGGCGTTACGGCGCAGAGGCGCTCATAACGGGAGAGAGCATCGGTCAGGTTGCAAGCCAGACGATGTCGGCTCTCGCCGTCACCGATTCGACGGTAAATATTCCCGTATTCCGTCCCCTTATCGGCATGGACAAGGAGGAAATAGTTGAAATTGCGAGAAGGATAGACACCTTCGAGACCTCTATTTTACCCTTTGAGGACTGTTGCACGGTGTTCACTCCGAGACATCCCCGCACGAAGCCCGTTCTCGAAAAGGTAGTTCGTGCCGAAGCTCCCCTCGACCGCGAGGCTCTTATCGAGAAAGCGCTCGCAAGCGAGACCGAAATGATAGTCACGAGGGGTTAAGGATATGAGCATTTTAGATATATTTGCAAGGCTTGAAAAGGAGAGGGCGGAGAAGTCCTCCAAAATAGAATTTATTATCGTCGGACTCGGAAACCCAGGTAAAGAATACGAGAACACGAGGCATAACGCAGGCTTTCTCTCTCTTGATACCGCACTTGAAAAATACTCTGCGAGAGCCGACAGGTCGAAATTCCACGCTCTTGTCGGCGAGGGAGAAATAAAGGGCAAGAGAGTGCTCTTTATGAAGCCCGAGACCTTTATGAACAGCTCGGGCGAGTCTGTCGGCGAGGCGGCGAGGTTCTATAAAATACCCCCCGAAAACGTAATTATAATCTCCGACGATATTTCCCTTCCCGTCGGCAAAATAAGAATAAGGCGCAAGGGCTCGCACGGCGGGCACAACGGTCTTAAATCAATAGAGGCGCACCTCGGCTCGAGCGCATACCCGAGAATAAAGGTGGGCGTGGGTGAAAAGCCACGTCCCGATTACGACCTTGTGAAATGGGTGCTCGGCAAATTTCCGAAGGAGGATATGTCCTCTCTTATGAAAGCAAGAGAAAGCGTTGCCGAAGCGCTTCTCTATCTCGTCGAAGGGAAATTCGACGAAGCAATGTGTAAATTTAATTAGGGTTAAATTTAAAATAAGGAGTAAATATGGTATTTTCAAGCCTTCTTTTCCTCTTTCGCTTTTTACCGATAGTTCTCCTCGGCTATTTTCTTCTGCCCAAGAAATTCCGTAACCTCTTTCTCTTTATCTTTTCGCTTTTCTTCTACGCTTGGGGTGAGCCTACCTATATTCTTCTTATGCTCGCCTCTATCCTCGTAAACTTCTTTGGAGGAAAAGCGGTGGCAAGAGCAAAGGAAAATAAAAATCTGAAGTGTGCGAGGATAGCCCTGATCGTGTCGGCAGTAATCGACCTCGGACTGCTCGGCGTATTTAAATATACAGGCTTCTTTCTTGAAAACGTAAACAAAATAGCAAATACCGACCTCGTTTTATCTATCGTTCTTCCTATCGGTATCTCCTTCTATACCTTTCAGATGATGTCCTACGTCATTGACGTTTATCGGGGGGACACCAAGGTGCAGAAAAATATTATCAACTTCGGCACCTACGTCGCCCTTTTTCCACAGCTTATTGCAGGCCCTATCGTTCAGTATAAAACGGTAGCGAAGGAAATCGACGAAAGAACCGAAACATACGACCTTTTTGGTGTGGGTGTAAGACGCTTTATGTCGGGACTTGCGAAGAAGGTGCTCATCGCCAACAACGTCGGCGTTTTGTGGGACACCGTTTCCTCCTCCGACCTCACTACCCTTCCCGCCCTTTCGGCGTGGCTCGGTATTCTCGCCTTCACCTTCCAGATATATTTCGACTTTTCGGGATATAGCGATATGGCGATAGGTCTTGGAAAAATGTTCGGCTTCAACTTCCTCGAAAACTTTAATTACCCCTATATTTCAAGGAGCATTACCGAGTTCTGGAGAAGATGGCACATATCGCTGGGAAGCTGGTTCAGAGACTACCTCTATATCCCACTCGGCGGTAACCGACACGGACTTTTAAAACAGATAAGAAACATCGCAGTCGTCTGGCTCCTTACGGGTATATGGCACGGCGCAAGCTGGAACTTCGCTTTGTGGGGAGTATACTTCGGAATAATTCTCATCGTCGAAAAGCTCTTCCTCTTGAAGCTTCTCGAGAAAATTCCGAGAGTGTTTTCCCATATCTACGCAGCCCTTCTTTTCGTCTACGGCTGGGTAATTTTCGCACTTGAGGACACCTCCGACATAGTTCTTTATACCAAGGCGCTTTTCGGCGCATCGGGCTTTTCCGAGCGTGAAAGCCTCTATATGCTTTTGAATTTTGCGCTTCTCCTCGTGATTGCCGCCGTCTTTTCATTGCCTCTCCCGAAGATGCTTCTCGACAGACTTGAAAAGCGCTTCCCGAAGGTCTCCTTCGCCCTGGTGCTCGTCGGCGTTCTACTCACCTTCGTTTTGTCGGTCGTATATATTACGGCATCAACCTATAACCCCTTTTTGTATTTCAGATTTTAAGGAGGACGAAAAATGAAAAACAAAGCATTAACTCTACTTTTCGTCCTTCTCGTTTTCGGCTTTACCCTTCTTGACCTTCTTACTCCCGACCGAGACTTTTCCGAATGGGAGAACAGAGAGCTTAAACAGATGCCCGAAATCACCTTCAAGACGGTTTTCGACGGCAGCTTCGGCACCGATTACGAAAGCTATATGACAGACCAGTTTGCCCTTCGCGACACTCTTGTGAAGGTCAAGTTTCTCTCTGACCGCGCACTTCTCAAAACCGACGCAGGTGGCGTTTATATCGGTGACGATGCCCTTTTCGTAAAGCAAAAGGAGATAGACGACGTAAAGCTTCAAAGGAATACAACGATAATGGAGGAATTCGCAAAGGAGTACCCCGCGCGCTTCCTTCTCGTTCCGTCGGCAACCTATGCTCTGAGAGATAAGCTTCCGCCCTACGCTTCGGTAATCGACGAAAGGGCGCTCTTTGACGAGCTTGAGAGCTCCTTTGGAAATATTGAATTTATAAACCTCGTTCCCGACTTCGACGGCAAGGAGCTGTACTTCCGCACCGACCATCATTGGACGGCAGAGGGCGCTCTCGTCGGCTATAACGCCTACCGCATGGCTCTTGGGAAAGCACCTCTCACAAAGGACGATTTTGTTGTTAGTGCTGTCTCCGACGGCTTCCTCGGTACCAGCGTATCTAAGTCGGGCGCACTCGGTATTACTCCCGATACCCTCGAAAAATGGGAGAGGGGAGTGGTGACGGGTGTCGAGATTTACGACGGCGCAACACTTCTCGAATATTCTTCGATTTATTTTAACGAATATCTCTCGAAAAAGGATAAGTATTCCTACTACCTCGGACAGAACGAGTCTCTCGTGAGGATAAAGACCGAGAGTGAGGGCGGAAGGCTTCTCGTTTTCAAGGACTCTTACGCTCATATTTTTTCTCAGCTCGCTATTTCCGACTATTCCGAGATAGTGCTTATAGACCTTCGCTACGTCAGAGAAAAGGTCGAGATTCTTCTCGAAAGGACACTCGGTGAAGAACTTTCCGACTTTGACGAAATACTCTTTTTATACAGTGCCGACACCTTTACCACCGAAAGCAATATGCTTTGGTTAAAATAAAGTAAAAAATATTGATTTTTTTTAAAAAGAGTGTTATACTATATTTGCCCGCTACTGGCGTTGTACAGATAACTGTAAGGGAACGGGCAAAAACTGTGCCGAACGCCTGGGCAATCTCTTTCTCGGAGATTGCCCATTTTTTAAAATAGAAAGGAAACTACCTATGAACGCATGGAGAAATTTTAAAGAGGGCGCATGGACGAACGAGATAAACGTCCGCGACTTCATAATGAACAATATAACCTCCTACGAGGGAGACCGCTCCTTCCTCGAAGGACCTACCGAGAGAACGAAGGCTCTTTATTCCAAAGTAGAGGAGCTTTTCAGGGAGGAGAATAAGAAGGGTGGAGTACTCGATATCGACACCGAGAACGTATCCTCTATTCTCGCTTTTGCACCGGGATATATCGACAGGGACAATGAGCTTATCGTAGGTCTTCAGACCGACGCACCCTTGAAGCGTGCCGTCAACCCCTTTGCAGGCTTCCGTAACGCAGAGCAGGCGTGCGAAGCGTACGGCTATAAGATGAGCGATGAGATAAAAAAATACTATATCTACCGCACCACTCACAACGACGGCGTTTTCAGAGCCTATACCGATACTATGAAGAAGGCTCGTCACGCAGGTATTCTGACGGGACTTCCCGACGCATACGGCAGAGGCAGACTTATCGGTGACTACCGCCGTCTCGCTCTCTACGGTATGGACAGACTTATCGAGGAAAAGAAGAAGGACAAAAGAGCTCTCGGCGAGCGTGATATGAACGAGGAAAATATCCGCACTAGCGAGGATATTTCCCGTCAGCTCACCTTTATGAAGGACCTCGTCAAGCTTGCCTCGGAATACGGCTTCGACATTACGAGACCTGCTGAAAATGCGAGAGAAGCGATACAGTGGCTCTATTTCGCCTACCTCGGCGGACAGAAGGAGCAGAACGGTGCGGCTAACTCTATCGGAAGAATTTCGGGCTTTATAGATATTTATATCGAGCGTGACATAAAAGAGGGCGTGCTTGACGAAAAGGGCGCACAGGAGCTTATCGACGACCTCGTTATTAAGCTCCGTCTCATAAGACACCTCAGAACCCCCGAATATAACGACCTTTTCGCAGGCGACCCCGTATGGGTAACTGCGAGCGAGGGCGGTATGGCAAAGGATGGAAGAACCCTCGTTACCAAAACGAGCTTCCGTATACTCAACACCCTCTACAACCTCGGACCCTCTGCCGAGCCCAATATTACGGTGCTCTGGAGCGAAAAGCTCCCCCGAGGCTTCAAGGACTTCTGCGCAGGCGTTTCTATTGACACCGATTCTATTCAGTACGAAAACGACGACCTTATGAGACGCGACTACGGCGACGATTACGCTATTGCTTGCTGTGTTTCGGCAATGAAGGTCGGACAGCAGATGCAGTTCTTCGGCGCAAGATGCAATATGGCGAAGCTCCTTCTTCTCACCCTCAACGGAGGCAAGGAAGAAAACGAGGGTATGCAGATAGCTCCCGAGGGCAAGACCTTTGAAGGAAAGCTCGATTACGACGAGGTAATGAAGGCGTTCGAGGGCTATTCCGAGTGGATGGCAAGGCTCTACGTCAATACGATGAATATCATTCACTTTATGCACGATAAATACGCCTACGAGCGACTCATAATGGGCTTCCACGACACCGAGCCCGAAAGACTTATGGCGTTTGGAATAAGCGGACTTTCGGTTCTCGTTGACAGCCTCTCGGCTATCAAGTACGCAAGCGTCACTCCCATTAAGAACGAAGAAGGACTTATTGTTGACTTCAAGACCGAGGGCGACTTCCCGAAATATGGAAACGACGACGACCGAGTTGACGATATTGCCAAGATTGTTACCGAGAATTTCTATAAAAATCTCTGCAAGACACCCACCTACCGAGGCGCAAAGCATACTCTGTCGGTGCTCACCATAACCTCCAACGTTGTTTACGGCAAAAAGACGGGCAACACTCCCGACGGACGCCGTGCGGGCGAGCCCTTCGCCCCCGGTGCAAACCCCATGCACGGAAGAGATATTGAAGGCGCTCTCGCTTCTCTCAACTCGGTTGCAAAGCTTGACTACGGCTGCTGCCGAGACGGTATCTCGAATACCTTCTCTATCACTCCCGACGCACTCGGAGGAGACTATGACGAGCGCAAAAACAACCTCGTAACTGTTCTCGACGGCTATTTCATTCAAGAGGCTCAGCACCTCAACGTCAACGTACTTGACCGACAGAAGCTCATCGACGCTATGAATAACCCCGACCTCTATCCCACCCTCACCATCCGTGTCTCAGGCTACGCCGTGAACTTCAACAAGCTCACTCGAGACAAGCAAGAGGAAGTTATTAGGCGTACTTTCCACCAATCAATGTAAATTTCTTCGTCTTTTTCCGTTCTGCG
>JAZQUE010000113.1:0-1014 GCA_045631145.1 Eubacteriales bacterium | reverse complement strand
GATATAGAGACCTTTGAAGAGGTGTTGTCTATTGCTGTTACTTCTGATGAAAGCGGTGAGGCAACGAAACAAATCACCGAAACCGAAGACGAGCCCTTCAAAGTAAATCTTTCTCTTCTCCGTGAGACTAACCCCGACTGTGTGGCGTGGATACGCATAGAGGGAACTCAAATCAATTATCCCATAATGCACACACCCGACAGACCTTACGAATATATACGCAAAAACTTTTACGGCAAGCAGAGCTCGTCGGGCGTGCCCTTCCTCGATGAAAGATGCACCCTTGAGAGTGACAATCTTATTATATACGGTCACAATATGCTAAACGGCACGATGTTCTCGGGACTCAAAAAATATCTTGACAAGAGCTTTTATAACGAGCACAAGACGATAGAGCTGCATACCGTAGACGGCGTGGTGTCTTACGAGATTTTTGCGGCGGTAACTCTTCGTGATGACGACGTGTGGTATTCCTTTATTGAAGAAACGAACGAGGCAGACTTTGATTATCTCGTCGGTATGATAGAAGAAAAAAGGCTCTATAAAACCGATGTATCGGCGTCCTTAGGAGACCGCTTTATTACTCTTTCCACCTGTTACGGAAGGGAAGACGAGGACAGACTTATTCTTATAGGTGTAGAAAAACGGCAAGGTTAACCTTGCCGTTTTTGTCAAATGTCAGTGAGTATCTCCACGCTTTCCAAAATGAAGCTTTCGAGCTCCTTTTCGGTGAGCGTTCTTTGTGAAATGAGGGCGAGCATATAGATCTCTCGGGCGAGCTTTTTCGCCTT
The DNA here is from genome assembly GCA_045631145.1 of Eubacteriales bacterium. GTDB lineage: Bacteria > Bacillota > Clostridia > Oscillospirales > SIG627 > RGIG6353. The sequence goes on along the minus strand of JAZQUE010000113.1, from coordinate 223 downwards.
ATCTCGAAGAGAGGGGTCGCCGAGCATTGAGGAAATCTTCTTGACGAGCGTATTTTCGGTGTTTACCGTCAGCTTCTCGGGTACGGCATCCTCGGGCATTCCGTCGCTTCCGTAGAACTTCATCATATCCGAAAAACGCCTTGACTGCTCGTCGAGCGACAGAAGGGCGGGCGTGCCCTCGTTCTTGCGAGAAGCGAAGGTCACCTCGGCAGTTTCCTTTGCT
>JAZQUE010000112.1:0-7694 GCA_045631145.1 Eubacteriales bacterium | reverse complement strand
AGCCTTTATTTTATCCTCGGCAAGCTCAAGATTGTATTTCCTTATAACCGATTCAAGCTTGAATTCAAATCCCGTGCGGCTGGACTCGAGTAATCTTGAAAAGCTGTCCGCGCCGAACTTCTTGATATATTCGTCGGGGTCCTTTGCTCCCTCGACGGTCACTACCTTGACCTTTAGTCCTACCTCCTGAAGCATATCTATCGCCCGCTTCGTTGCTCTCTGTCCCGCCTCGTCGGAGTCGTAGCAGAGATACACCGTCGTCGCATAGCGGGAAATTATTCTCGTCTGCTCGGAGGTAAGGGCAGTACCAAGGGTGGCTACCGCATTTACAAAGCCTGCCTGCTGAAGCGCCACGACGTCCATATATCCTTCGCAAAGGATAAGAGAGGAGTCGGTGTTATTCTTGGCGTGGTTGAGTGCGTAGAGGTTACGGCTCTTTTTAAAGACGGGGGTATCCGACGAGTTGAGGTATTTCGGCTCGCCGTCTCCGATAATTCGTCCGCCGAAGGCTATGACGTTGCCCGAAAGGTCGAAAATCGGAAAGATAATTCTGTTTCTGAAGTAGTCGAACACTCGCCCCGTTTTCTGCGACACGCCTGCAAGGAAGGCATTTTTCAGCTCCTCCTTCTCGAAGCCCTTCGACATAAGATATCCAGTAAGGCTATCCCAAGAGGAGTCGGCAAAGCCGATGCCGAAGCGCTTTATCGTCTGCGGGGTAAGTCCTCGGGAGGTGATATAAGTAAGCGCCTCCTTGTTTTTCGGGTCGATAAGCGAATCGTAGAAAAAGCGTGCGGCAAGCTTATTCATTTCAAAGTAGCGTTCCTTATTGACTCTCGGTGTCCCTCTGCCGTCGTCGGGTACGGTAAGTCCCACCCTTGCCGCAAGGTGCTCGACAGCGGTAATATAATCGACGTTCTCCATCTTCATTATGAAGGTTATGACGTCGCCTCCTGCTCCGCATCCGAAGCAATAATAGTTTTCGGTATTTCTGAAAACTGTAAAGGAGGGGGTGCGTTCACTATGAAATGGGCAACATCCGACAAGATTAGAGCCTGCTCTTTTCAAAGAGACAAACTGCGAAATTACGTCTTCGATATTGTTTCTCGCTTTAAGCTCCTGCAAAAATTCCTGCGGTAAAGCCACTGACACACCTCCTTTATTTTATCCTTATATATTATTTATACGCAAAAAAACTGAAAAACCCTTTTTATTTTTAAAAAAAGTTAAAATATTTTCTGTCGAGGCTTCTGAGCTGTACTGCCTCTAAAACGTGCGCTCTCTCTACGGTGGGTGAAAGAGCGAGGTCTGCAATAGTCCTTGCTACCTTCACTATTCTGTCGTAGCCTCTTGCCGAAAGTGAGAGCTTCTCAAATGCCGTTTTTAGTATTTCGTCGGCTTCCTTCGTAAAGGCGCAGTTCTCCTTTTTATCGGCTTTATTCGGGTCAAGTCCGAGTCTTCTCTCGCTCGCAAAGGCTCTTGCGGCGTTAACTCTTTTCCTTATTTCCGACGAGCTCTCGGCACTGCCCTTCGAGTTCATTTCGTCGTACTTAATTGCGGGAACCTCAATCTGTATATCAATTCTGTCAAGCAGCGGCCCCGATATCTTTCCGAGATAGCGTCTGACATCGGTTCTCGAACAGGTGCATTCCTTTACCTCGCTTCCGAAATATCCGCAGGGGCAGGGGTTCATAGCACAGACGAGAAGAAAGTCGCTCGGATAGGTGAGCTTATAGTTTGCTCTTGCAACGGTTATCTCTTTATCCTCGATGGGCTGACGAAGGCTTTCGAGGGTCTTTTTGTTAAACTCGGTAAGCTCGTCGAGGAAAAGCACTCCGTTATGGGCAAGAGATACTTCGCCTGGCTGGGGGTTAATTCCGCCGCCGACGATACCGATATGTGAAACGGTATGGTGAGGAGAACGGAAGGGACGCACGTTGATAACGGGGGTAGCGTCGCTCAAAACTCCGGTAATCGAATGCACCTTGGTCGTTTCGATTATCTCCTCGTAGGTCATATCGGGAAGTATTCCGACGAGCGCCTTCGAAAGCATACTTTTTCCCGAGCCGGGAGGGCCGAGAAGAAGGACGTTATGACCGCCTGCGGCGGCAATCTCCATCGCTCTTTTCGCCTTTTCCTGACCCTTGATATCGGCAAAATCAAGGAGTGCCGAGCTTCTCGTTTTTATAAGCTCCTCGTTATAGGACACGGGAGATACGGTGGCGATACCCTTAAGATGTGAAATAAGCTCGGAAACGCTTTTTATTCCGTAGATTTCAACGTCCTTTACCACCGACGCTTCAAGGGCGTTGTGAAAAGGCAGGAATATTCTCTTCTTGCCCGACGCTCTTGCCGAAATGCACATAGGAAGCGCGCCCGCAACGGGTCTGATTTCCCCTTTAAGAGAAAGCTCGCCTATAAAAACGGCGTCGTCGGTAAATATATTCTCAAGCACCGAGTGCTTCAAAAGAGAAACGAGTATGGCAAGGTCGTAAAAGGAGCCCACCTTCTTTTTATCTGCGGGTGCGAGATTGAAGGTCGTTCTTCCCTTTACATAAGGCAGATTATTATTGGTGCAGACCGAGCGAATTCTGTCGGTTGCTTCCTTGACGGAGGTGTCGGGAAGTCCTATCACCGAGACCTCGGGAAGTCCTCTCTCGACGTTACATTCAACGCTTACCTCAAAGCCGTCAAGTCCGCTTATTGCAACTGTATAAACGGTATTTACCATATAGTTCTCCTATTATAATGATTAATAATTAATTATACACCTTTTTTGAAGGTTTTGCAACAGAAAAAAGAGCAAAAACTGTGTTTTTGCTCTCATAAACTATTTTTTTATTATTTTTTCGGCGTATTTTACTGCAAGAAAAGATTATACACTATGGGAACGAGTATGGCGGGGAGCATATTCCCTACCTTGAACTTCTTTCCGAAGGCGAGGTTTATGCCGATGGCGGCTATAAGTATCGAGCCGATATAGCTCATATCGGGAACCATATTTCCGACGAGGTAGGGCTCGATAAACTTCGCAAGAAGCGTTATGCCGCCCTGATAGATGCCCATCGGAATGACTGCAAACATAGCGCCGACGCCGAGAGTCGAGGTAAAGACGATACAGATAACGCCGTCGAGAATAGATTTAGCAAAAAGTGTGGTGGGGTCGCCGAGGAGCGCGTCCTGAATAGAGCCCATAATCGCCATTGCGCCGACGCACACTACGACGGTATTGGTGACAAAGCCCTCTACAAAACGGCTGCCTCCCCCTTTTACGAGCCCCTTGAGCTTTTCGCCGAGAGTCTCAAGTCTATCCTCTATCCTTATCGCCTCACCTATTACAGAGCCGATAACGAGGCTGAAAATCATAAGCATCGTACCCTTTGTCGAAAGAGTGCCGTCTTCAACCGAAAGAAGTCCGACAAGCGCTCCCGACACTCCGATAAAGAGAGTAGAGAGTCCGAGTGCCTTCATAAGTATTTCTTCAAAGCGGTGGCTCAGTCCCTTCTTGATTACAAGTCCGACGAAGCCTCCGAGAAGAATAGCTATTACGTTTACGATAGTTCCTATTCCTGTCATTTTTAATTCCTTTAAGGCAAATAAGGGCTGTCTCGACAGCCCTTATGGTTTTATATTTTTTTTACTCCAAGAGTTACCTTTTCACCGTTGATATCCCATTCCTTAACGTATCCGTCGGTAGAGTCTACCGCAATACCGTCGGCGAGAACGTCGGTGGAAATTTCATCCTTGTTTTTGAGAATAATGTCGGTAATCTTATCGTTTCCTTCAACAGAAAGGACGATGTGATCCATTACGTCGAAGTCTGCTTCCTTACGCATAGTCTGAATCTTGCTGACTACTTCTCTGACGAAGCCCTCCTCGATAAGCTCTTCGGAAAGAGTTGTGTCGAGAACGACGGTCACGCCCTTATAGGTAACTGCCCAGAAGCCTTCCTTCTGCTTAAGCTCGATAAGAAGGTCCTCTTCGGTAAGAGCTACTGCATCGCCGTCAAACGAGAGAGCGAGCACGCCCGTCGAGTCAAGCTCTGCCTTTGCCGCACTTCCGTCAACACTCGCGAGGTATTCACGAATCTTGTTAAGATGCTTGCCGTACTTGGGGCCGACGGTCTTGAGCTGGGGCTTGAAGGAGTAGGAGATATATTCGGATGCGTCCGAAATGAACTCTACCGCCTTGACGTTAAGCTCGTCCTTGATAATATCGTGATAAAGAGTGTCGGGCTCGAAGTCTGCCTTGACGTACATTTTAGCAATGGGCTGACGGTTCTTGATAGAAGCACCGTTTCTTGCGGCACGTCCGTTTACGACGATATCGAGAACTGCCTCCATATTCTTCTCAAGGGTCTTATCTATCATCGAGGTCTGTACCTCAGGAAAGGCGCAAAGATGTACGCTTTCGGGTGCGTTCTTATCAATCGAGCAGACGAGGTTTCTGTAAATGTCCTCCGACATAAAGGGAATCATAGGAGCCGCCGCCTTTGCAACAGTCACGAGGGCGGTATAGAGGGTCATATAGGCGTTTATCTTATCGTCGGTCATACCCTGAACCCAGTACCTCTCACGCGAACGGCGAACGTACCAGTTACTCATCTCGTCAACGAAGCTGTCGAGTGCCTTTGCCGCCTCGGGAATCTTATAGTTCTCAAGGTAGTTATCGACCTCGCCCACCATAGTATTAAGCTTCGAGAGAAGCCACTTATCCATAAGGGAGAGCTTCGAATAATCGAGAGTGTATTTCGTTGCGTCGAACTCGTCGATGTTGGCGTAAAGGACGAAGAAGGCGTAGGTATTCCAGAGAGTACCCATAAATTTACGCTGTCCTTCGATTACCGCTTTACCGTGGAAGCGGTTAGGAAGCCAGGGCGCAGAATTAGTATAGAAATACCAACGGATAGCGTCGGCACCGTAGGTTGAGAGCGCTTCGAAGGGGTCAACGGCGTTGCCCTTCGACTTCGACATCTTCTGTCCGTTTTCGTCCTGAACGTGACCGAGAACGATAACGTTCTTATAGGGCGCTTTATTGAAAATGAGGGTAGAAATAGCGAGGAGTGAATAGAACCAGCCTCTCGTCTGGTCAACCGCCTCCGAAATGAAATCGGCGGGGAACTGCGCCTCGAAGAGATCCTTATTCTCAAAGGGATAATGGTGCTGAGCGAAGGGCATTGCGCCCGAGTCGAACCAACAGTCGATAACCTCGGGAACTCTCTTCATCTGTTTTCCGCACTTTTCACACTTGATGGTGACTGCGTCAACGAAGGGACGGTGAAGCTCGATATCATCGGGACAGTTATCCGACATACTCTTGAGCTCCTCTATCGAGCCGATGGCGTGCTGATGTCCGCATTCGCACGTCCAGATATTGAGAGGTGTTCCCCAATATCTGTTTCGGCTGATAGCCCAGTCCTGAACGTTTTCGAGCCAGTCTCCGAATCTTCCCTTTCCGATGCTTTCGGGTATCCAATTGATAGTGTTATTATTCTTAATGAGGTCGTCCTTGACGTCGGTCATCTTGATATACCAGCTCTCGCGGGCATAGTAGATGAGGGGTGTATCGCATCTCCAGCAGAAGGGATAGCTATGCTCGTAGTTCGGAGCGTCAAAGAGAAGTCCTCTTTCTCTGAGGTCTCCAAGCACTTCCTTATCTGCATCCTTACAGAAGAGTCCTGCGAAGGGCGTTTTGTCGGTCATCTCACCCTTTGCGTCAACAGTCTGCACAAAGGGAAGGTCGTATTTTCTTCCGACGTTATAGTCGTCTTCACCGAAGGCGGGAGCGATATGAACGACGCCCGTACCATCGGTAAGGGTAACGTAGCGGTCACAAACGACGAAGTACGCCTTCTTATTGGGCTTTGCATCGTAAAGGGGCTCGTACTCCATATATTCGAGGTCGGTACCCTTATATTTTTCAAGAATGGTATATTCGGTCTTGATAACCGAGGGAAGAAGAGCCTCTGCAAGATAGTAGATTTCTCCTTCGGTTTCAATCTTTACGTAGTCCTCGTCGGGATTAACGCAAAGAGCTACGTTCGAGGGAAGTGTCCAAGGGGTAGTCGTCCAGGCGAGGATGTATTCGCCCTCCTTGCCCTTTACCTTGAACTTTGCAACTGCCGAACGCTCCTTGACGTCCTTATAGCCCTGTGCTACCTCGTGAGAAGAAAGAGGAGTACCGCAACGGGGGCAATAGGGTACGATCTTAAAGCCCTGATAGAGAAGTCCCTTTTCGAAAATCTGCTTGAGCGCCCACCACTCCGACTCGATGAAGTTATTTTCATAAGTAACGTAGGGGTTATCCATATCCGCCCAGAAGCCGACGCTAGATGAGAAGCCCTCCCACATTCCCTTGTACTTCCAGACGCTTTCCTTACACTTTTCAATAAAGGGCACAAGTCCGTATTCTTCTATCTGCTCCTTGCCGTCGAGACCGAGAAGCTTCTCGACCTCAAGCTCAACAGGGAGACCGTGAGTATCCCAGCCTGCCTTTCGGGGTACAAAGGAGCCCTTCATAGTGCGGTGACGGGGAATCATATCCTTGATTACACGGGTAAGCACGTGACCGATGTGAGGCTTACCGTTAGCCGTAGGAGTTCCGTCGTAAAAGACGTAGGGACGGCTCTTGTCCGCCGACTCCATCGACTTTTCGAAAATCTTGTTTTCCTTCCAGAATTTTTCGACGTTCTTTTCTCTCTCGACGAAATTCATATTCGTCGGAACCTTGTTATACATCTATATGTCCTCCAAAAGAATTATGGGTTTTATTCATAAGGTTTATTGTAGCACAAAACACTTTCAAAGTCAATTAATTTCGTCTTTTTTACATAAGCGGTGCGATGATTTTCAGTATTTTACCCTGAAGCCTGACGAGGAGCTTTTCTTTTTTTAGGGTTTCCTTCGTTATTCTACGGCATTTTTTGAAGGTTTTTTTAAAGTCCTCGTCGATATCCGCAATAGCGGGAACAAACGCCATATAGGTCGCACATTCAAAGTGGTGATAGAGGCTTCGGTAGTCGAGGTTTATCGTACCGACGACCGCCTCTTTTCCGTCTGCCGAAAAGACCTTGGCGTGAACGAAGCCGGGGGTATATTCATAAAGATTCACGCCCGACGACAAAAGCGTTTTATAGTGAGTTTTTGCAAGCGCCCACGCTCCCTTTTTATCGGGTATTCCGGGGAGTATTATACTCACCTCGACGCCTCGCTCGGCGGCGAACTTCAGCGCCGTCTCAAGCTCGGAGTCGAGAATGAGATAAGGCGTCATAATATAGACGTGTGAGGTAGCTCTGTTCAAAATATCTATATAGACCATTTCACCCGTTTTGTCCTCATCTACGGGGCAGTCGGAAAAGGGAATAACGAAGCCGTCGGAGTAGCCCGCGCTTTTCGTCTTTAAGAAGGGTGAGAAATCTTCTTTTTTGGTATCGAGCGCCCACATTCCGAGAAACATAAGAGTGAAGCTCTTTACAGCATCTCCCCGAAGCATAACCGCAGTGTCCTTCCAGTGTCCGAATCTTGAGCCGATATTGATATACTCGTCGGCGAGATTAATGCCTCCGTTAAAGGCGACCTTGCCGTCTATCACGAGAATTTTACGGTGGTCGCGGTAGTTATAGTGGGTTGAAAGAAAGGGCGTTATCGGGGAAAACATTTTGCATTTTATCCCGAGCTTGCGAAGGGTTTTCGGATAAG
>JAZQUE010000111.1:0-7073 GCA_045631145.1 Eubacteriales bacterium | reverse complement strand
CGAGAACGATAGGATGATCTTCGTCACAAAGAGTATCACCTGTTGTTGTGTTCTTTACACCTACAACTGCGGCGATATCACCTGCGTAAAGCTCTTCGATATCAATTCTGTTGTTGGAGTGCATCTGTACGATACGTCCGAGACGCTCTCTCGACTGCTTGGTAGCGTTGTAGACGGTCTGTCCTGCAGAAAGTCTACCCGAGTAAACACGGATGAAGCAAAGCTTACCAACGAAGGGGTCTGTTGCAATCTTGAATGCAAGAGCTGCAAAAGGCGCATTGTCGTCGGTAGGACGCTCGTCCTCTTCGCCTGTAATCTGGTCAACACCCTTGATGTGAGGGATGTCGAGAGGAGAAGGCATATAGTCGATAACGGCGTCAAGAAGCTTCTGTACGCCCTTATTCTTATAAGAAGTACCGCAGCAAACGGGAACTATCTTGTTGTCGATGGTAGCCTTTCTGAGTGCCTTCTTCAGCTCGGGGATAGAAATCTCCTCGCCCTCAAGGTACTTCATCATAAGCTCGTCATCGGTTTCAGCAATCTTCTCGATGAGGTCTGCGTGATATTCCTCTGCCTTATCCTTCATATCTGCGGGAATTTCTTCCTCGAGGATATCGGTTCCAAGGTCATTGGTGTAAATATAAGCCTTCATGCCGAAAAGGTCGATAATACCCTTGAACTCCGCTTCAGCACCGATAGGAAGCTGAATCGGAACGGCATTGGTCTTAAGACGGTCGTGCATCATTCCTACAACTCGGTAGAAGTTCGCACCCATAATATCCATCTTATTTACATAAGCCATACGGGGAACTCTGTACTTGTCAGCCTGACGCCATACGGTTTCAGATTGGGGTTCAACACCGCCCTTTGCGCAGAATACGGTAACCGAGCCGTCAAGAACTCTGAGCGAACGCTCAACCTCAACGGTAAAGTCAACGTGGCCGGGAGTGTCGATGATGTTTATACGGTGCTTGTTAGCCTCAACGGTCTTCTGATCCTTGTGGAAATCGGAATGAGCCCAATAGCAAGTGGTAGCGGCAGACGTGATAGTGATACCGCGCTCCTGCTCCTGCTCCATCCAGTCCATCGTCGCAGAACCTTCGTGAGTTTCACCGATCTTGTGAGTTTTACCGGTATAGAAAAGAATACGCTCTGTGGTGGTAGTCTTTCCTGCGTCGATGTGAGCCATTATACCGATATTTCTTGTTTTTTCAAGTGAACAATCTCTTGGCATTGTTTTCTCCTTTCAATTTTTATAATAATTTCCGAATATTTTTGAAGATACAAAAGGTAATACGGAAATTACCACTTGAAATGAGAGAAAGCCTTGTTGGCTTCTGCCATCTTGTGTGTGTCTTCTTTCTTCTTTACAGCGCTACCGGTATTGTTGATAGCGTCCATAATTTCACCTGCAAGTCTCTCTGCCATGGTTCTCTCACCTCTTGCACGAGCATAGGTGATGAGCCATCTGAGACCGAGAGTCTGCTTTCTTTCAGGTCTGACCTCCATGGGTACCTGATAAGTCGAACCGCCGACTCTGCGAGCCTTAACCTCGAGAGTGGGCATAATGTTCTCAAGGGCCTTCTGGAAAGCTTCGAGAGGATTCTCTCCGAGCTTACCTTCAACGATAGCGAAAGCGTCGTAAACGATGCCCTGCGCTATACCCTTCTTGCCGTCCAGCATAATGTTGTTAACAAGCTTGGTTACAAGCTTGGAACCGTATATAGGATCCGGCAATACGTCTCTTTTTGAAATTTGACCTCTTCTTGGCACTGAACTTCCCTCCTTCATAAAATGATATCAGCGGTACTCGGAACAACCTTGTGTCCCGTAAGTGCTTGATCAAACTTCATAATCTATATAAAAATATGTTGTTTGTATTTCAAGCACAAGCTGTTTGTAGTCTGTGTCAGGTCATTTTCGGAAAGGCTTACTTCTTAGCTGCCTTTGCCTTCTTTGCGCCGTACTTCGAACGCGACTGGTTTCTGTTTGCAACGCCCTGTGTATCGAGAGTACCACGGATAATATGGTAACGTACACCGGGAAGGTCCTTTACTCTTCCGCCTCTGATCATAACAACAGAGTGTTCCTGAATGTTATGTCCGATACCGGGAATGTAAGCAGTAACTTCCTGACCGTTGGTAAGTCTTACTCTGGCAATCTTACGAAGAGCTGAGTTAGGCTTCTTGGGGGTCTTGGTAGTAACCTTCGTACAAACACCGCGCTTCTGGGGCGACGGAACGTTGGTGGTCTGCTTTTTCAAGGTGTTTACTCCAACCTGAAGTGCGGGAGACTTCGACTTGTAAGCTACCTGATCACGTCCGTGTCTTACGAGCTGGTTAAATGTCGGCATTAGTTTTCCTCCTTCTTTCAAATTTTTTTATAGACACACCAATACCCGCAGGGTTTCCCCCGCGAGTCTCGGTAAAATCTAACTTTTTAAGATAAATGCGCAGAATTACTACTATATTTTACATTATCAAGTTTTCAAAGTCAATCATAATGCAAAATATTTTTAAAATTCGGCAATTTGCACAAATAACTTTGTGAATTTTGACGATACTTCGTTCCTTTATTCTACCACCGCAGGCTCGGAAACGATATCGGCAGGAGATACTTCTATATCACGGTAAATGTTAAGTCCCGTACCTGCGGGGATAAGCTTACCGATGATAACGTTTTCCTTGAGACCGAGAAGCGGGTCAACCTTACCCTTGATAGCAGCCTCGGTGAGAACCTTGGTGGTTTCCTGGAAGGATGCTGCCGAAAGGAAGGAGTCGGTGGAGAGAGACGCCTTGGTGATACCCTGAAGAACGGGTGTATAGGTCGCCTCGCGGAGAGTCATCTCGCCCTCTGCCACTCTCTTCTGTATAGCCTCGTTTTCGGTAATGATTTCAGAAACGTCGGTGAGAGAGCCTGCGATGAGATTGGTATCACCTGCATCCTCTATTCTCGCCTTTCTCGTCATCTGACGGGCAATTACCTCGATGTGCTTATCGCTTATATCAACGCTCTGGAGACAGTAAACCTTCTGTACCTCACGGATAATATAGCTGTAAACCGCATCCATACCCTGAATTCTCGCAACGTCTGTCGGGAAGAGAGTACCCTCGGTAAGTCTCTGTCCCTGAACGACGTAGTCTCCGTCCTCGGCAAGAATTCTCGCGCTCATAGCGACGGGGTAGCTTCTTTCCTCGCCAGAGAGCTCGTTCTTTATGATAAGTCTGTTCTTCTTGGTGTTGTCGATGATTATCTTACCGTCGATTTCCGCAAGTATTGCGGTCTTCTTGGGACGGCGTGCTTCGAAGAGCTCTTCAACTCTGGGGAGACCCTGAGTGATGTCTCCGCCTGCGATACCACCCGTATGGAAGGTTCTCATGGTAAGCTGTGTACCGGGTTCACCGATAGACTGTGCGGCAAGAATGCCGACTGCTTCACCGATGTTAACTTCCTTGCCCGACGCCATATCTGCGCCGTAGCAGTGTGCACAGATACCGTGCTTGGAGCGGCAGTTGAGGATAGAACGGATGTGAACACCCTTGAATTCGCGCTTCTCTTCCTCGCTCATAGCGTTTACGGCGTTTTCAATAGCAACCGACTGCTCCTCGCTGATGAGGTCGCCGTCCTTTGCAATTACGTTGCCCTTACCGTCGGTAAAGTCGCCGATGAGGTATCTGCCGACTATTCTTACTCTCAAGGGCTCGATAAGCTCGTTGCCCTCTCTGATTTCGGTGATATATGCGCCTCTCGTGTCTCCGCAGTCTACCTGACGGATGATTACCTGCTGTGCAACGTCAACCAGACGTCTTGTGAGGTAACCCGAGTCGGCGGTACGGAGAGCCGTATCGGCAAGACCCTTACGGGCACCTCTTGCCGCCGTGAAGTATTCGAGTATGGTAAGACCTTCACGGAAGTTTGCCTTAATCGGTATTTCAAGAGTTCTACCCGATGCGGTAGCCATAAGTCCTCGCATACCTGCAAGCTGTCTTATCTGCTTTATCGAACCTCTCGCACCCGAGTCAGCCATCATAAATATGGGGTTGAAGTTATCAAGGTTTTCCTGAAGAGCCTTGGCAACGTCGTTGGTTGCGGTCTCCCACGTCTTGATAACTGCGCTTCTTCTTTCCTCGTCGGTTGCAAGACCCTTGCGGTAGAGCTGGGTGATGTAATCGACCTTTTCGTCTGCCGCCGCAAGTATATCCTTCTTCTTGGGAGGTACGGTCATATCGGACACCGATATGGTGATAGCGCCCTTGGTCGAATACTTGAAGCCCATCGCCTTGATATCGTCGAGAAGCTTTGCGGTTTTGGCGATACCGCAGTACTTGATGGAAGCGTCGATGATGTTACCGAGGTCGTCCTTCTTGACGACGTGGTTTACTTCGAGAACGAAGGCGTCCTCGAGGGTGTTTCTTTCAACGAAATGAAGGTTCTGCGGAATAACGCTATTGAATATATATCTTCCGAGTGTACAGGATACGAGTCCCGTAACCTTTTCGCCGTTCCACTCACGCTCTGCTCTTATCTTGATGGGAGCGTGAAGTCCGAGGTAGCCGTTTTCGTAAGCCATATTAGCTTCGTTGAAGTCGCGGTAAACGTTGCCCTCGCCCTTTTCACCCTTCTTTTCGTAGGTGAGGTAATACGAGCCGAGTACCATGTCCTGCGTGGGAACGGCAACGGCACGTCCGTTTGCGGGCTTGAGAAGGTTGTTTGCCGAAAGCATAAGGAATCTTGCCTCTGCCTGCGCTTCGCTCGAAAGAGGAACGTGAACGGGCATCTGGTCGCCGTCGAAGTCGGCGTTGAACGCCGAGCATACGAGGGGATGAAGCTTTATCGCACGTCCTTCAACGAGAACGGGCTCGAATGCCTGAATGGAAAGACGGTGAAGGGTGGGAGCTCGGTTAAGGAGAACGGGGTGCTCGCGGATAACTACCTCAAGCGCATCCCATACCTCCGTCATCTGATGCTCTACCTTCTTCTTTGCGTCCTTTATATTGGTCGATTTACCCGTCTCGACAAGTCTCTTCATAACGAAGGGTTTGAAGAGCTCGAGTGCCATCTCCTTGGGAAGTCCGCACTGGTAAATCTTAAGCTCGGGTCCTACGACGATAACCGAACGTCCCGAATAGTCAACACGCTTACCGAGAAGGTTCTGACGGAAGCGTCCCTGCTTGCCTCGAAGCATCTCGGAAAGAGACTTGAGAGCACGGTTGTTGGGGCCGGTTACGGGGCGTCCGCGGCGTCCGTTGTCGATAAGGGCGTCAACCGCTTCCTGAAGCATACGCTTTTCATTCTTGATAATGATTTCGGGCGCTTTCATTTCAAGAAGCTTTCTGAGACGGTTGTTACGATTGATAACTCGTCTGTAGAGGTCGTTGAGGTCGGAGGTAGCAAATCTTCCGCCGTCGAGCTGGACCATAGGTCTGATTTCGGGGGGGATGACGGGAAGGACGCTGAGTATCATCCATTCGGGACGGTTGCCCGAAAGTCTGAAGGCTTCAACGACTTCAAGTCTCTTGACTGCTCTCGCTCTCTTCTGACCCGTTGCCGTAAGAAGCTCTGCTTTAAGCTCCTCGGCAGTCTTTTCAAGGTCTATCTCTTCAAGGAGGGTACGAACCGCTTCGGCTCCCATACCTGCCTCGAATTTGCCCTCGAATTTTTCCATTGCCTCACGGTATTCCTGCTCGTTGAGTACCTGCTGCTTTTCAAGGCTTGTGTTCTTGGGGTCGGTAACTATATACTGTGCAAAGTAAAGTACCTTTTCAAGCTGCTTCGGTGAAATATCGAGAAGAAGTCCCATTCTCGAAGGAATAGCTCTGAAGTACCAGATATGAGATACGGGAGCGGCAAGCTCGATGTGTCCCATTCTCTCTCTTCTTACCTTCTTGGTGGTTATCTCGACACCGCACTTTTGGCAGACCTTGCCGAGATATCTTACCTTCTTGTATTTACCGCAGTAGCACTCCCAGTCCTTGGTCGGGCCGAATATCTTTTCGCAGAAAAGACCGTCGCGCTCGGGCTTGAGAGTTCTGTAATTGATCGTTTCGGGCTTTGTGACCTCGCCGTGTGACCACGAGCGAATCATTTCGGGAGAAGCAAGACCAATTTTAATTTTGGCGAATTCTTTATTATCCATTATCTATTCTCCTCCTTCTTATATTTCGTCGTCGGCGTAATCGTCCGACTCGTCACCTAACTCATAGGTGTCCTGATACTCGTCGTCGATGAGGGGATCGTCCATATCGTTTATCTCTTCACCGATCATATCGGGGTCAATGTTATCCTCTGCCGCACGAATCTTCGCAGTCTCTTCCTCGGAGTTTTCGTGAAGCTCGATCTCGTTTCCGTCTCTGTCGAGCGCCTGAAGGTTGAGACCAAGGCTCTGAAGCTCCTTGACGAGAACCTTGAAGGACTCGGGAACGCCTGGGGTGGGTATATTCTGTCCCTTGACGATAGACTCGAAGGCGTTTACACGGCCGACGATATCGTCAGACTTAACGGTAAGAATTTCCTGAAGAGTATAGGCTGCGCCGTATGCTTCAAGCGCCCATACTTCCATTTCTCCGAATCTCTGTCCGCCGAACTGTGCCTTACCGCCGAGAGGCTGCTGGGTAACGAGTGAGTAAGGACCTGTCGAACGGGCGTGAATCTTATCGTCAACGAGGTGGTGGAGCTTTAAGAAGTACATAATACCAACGGTTACGGGGTTGTCGAAGGGCATACCCGTACGTCCGTCGTAAAGCACCGTCTTACCGTCGATTACCTTATATCTTCCCTCTGTCGAGAGAGCGTCGAGATAGTTCTTATCCTGTCTCTCCTCGGGAGTAAGTCTGCGGAGTATCTTGTTTCCGTTTTCTTCAATTGCCTCGTAGACGTTCTTTCCGTCTACGTTTTCGCCTGCCATAACGTCACGGTCGAGACCTGCAAGACGCTGAAGCTCTGCAATGTTTTCTTCCTTTGCACCGTCGAATACGGGGGTCATTATCTTGAAGCCAAGCTTACGTGCCGCGATACCGAGGTGAACCTCAAGCACCTGACCGATGTTCATTCGGGAAGGAACGCCCAGAGGATTG
>JAZQUE010000110.1:0-3089 GCA_045631145.1 Eubacteriales bacterium | reverse complement strand
CCCGTTTCTCTTTTCGATATCGTTTTTGCGAAGTTTGCGGCGGCGCTCACTCTTTTTGAAATCACCTTCGCTCTTTCGATGATAAACCTCATTCCCGTTTCTAAATACGGAAGCGTAAACCCCGCCGAGATAATTTCGAATTTCATCGGCGTGTCTTGCGTTGCAATGAGCCTTATCGCAATAGGTCTCTTCATTTCCTCTCTCACAGAGAGTCAGTTTATTGCGGCAATCGGCTCGATTGCGGTAATTCTCGCACTCTTTCTCGTCGGCACCTTTTCTTCTTCTATTCCGAGCGACTTTTTGAGAGTTGCGGTAAAATGGTTCTCTGTGCTCGACAGATACGTCAACTTCAGACACGGAATTTTCGACTTTTCGTCAATAGTTTACTATATTTCAATTTCGGCAGTTTTCATATTTCTGACCGTCAGAGTATATGAAAAGCGCCGTTGGTCGTAAGGAGGCAGAGTTATGAAAAAATCACTTAAATACGGCTCGGCTTCCGTTATTCTCGCCATAGTTTTTATTCTTCTCGTATTTGTTTTAAATCTCGTCGTGACCTCTCTCACCGAGCGCTTCAACCTTTTCGTTGACCTCACCGAGGAACAGCTTTACGAGATTTCCGACGCTACCCACGCTCTCCTTGAGGGAACGGAGGACGAGGAGATAAAGTTCATTTTCCTCACCCCCCTCGACGAGCTCGACTCCAACGAATACGCCAAAAGCGTCAAGACGCTTGCCCTCGAATATGAGGAAAAGTACAAAAACATCACCATCGAGCATATAGATATGCTCAAAAACCCCGGTGCAGTTGCCAAGTACAGAAAGGACTACTCTCTTTCGGATACGACTATCATCGTCGAGAGCGCAAAGCGCTTTACCGCCTTCGATATGTCCACCTGCTTCGTTTATACGCAGGACGAAATCGGAAGCTATCAGTACTACGCCTTCAATGCGGAATACCGCTTCACCTCGGCTATAATCAAGGTAACTCGCGACGAAATGCCCAGAGCTCTCTTCGTTACGAATCACGCCGAAACCGTTCCCGCACAGCTGAAAGCACTTCTCGTTGACTCGGGCTTCGTGGTTGAGAACGTAGATCTCTCTCAAAGCGATATCCCCTCCGACACCAAGCTCGTTATAATAAACGATCCCCAGACCGACTTTACGGGAATTGAGAGCGAGACGTCGGGAGTGAGCGAAACGACGAGGCTCAGCCGTTATCTTGAAAATGGCGGAAACGCTATGATTTTCGTTGACCCCGAAACGCCCGTCTTAAAGAATCTCGACGAGCTTACGGCAAACTGGGGCATAAATATCCTTCACGGCTATCAGGTGCTCGACGACTATAACTCGGTGTCGTCGATGGACTCTCTTGCTCTTATCACGAGATATACTCCCGACACCGATTCCACCGACGAGGTTGATTTCTCGGTATTCCATAAGCGTCTTTCGGGAGCAGATAACCCCATCAAAACGGTTTCCTACGCTACCGCACCCTTAGAGATTTTACCGCTTACCGACGTTACTCACTCGGTCGGCGTGATACTTTCGTCCTATGCTACCTCCTACGTTCCGAAGAACTCGAGCGAGAATATTGCAGAGGGTATGATACCCGTTCTTGCGGCAGGCGTCAGACGAGAGTTCGACGAGGAGCTTCTGAAGACGAAGAAGAACTATCTCATCGTCGGCGGCTCGACCTACTTCGCAGGAGACGTTTTCCTCGGCACTTATCAGAACACCTACGGAAACACCGAGATTATCAAATCGGTAATTTCCGAAATCACCGACGAAACGATGCTACTGAACGTAAACTATAAGGAATACAACGATACCAAGCTGACGATTGACAATAAGACGAGTCAGCGCTGGTTTATCCTTCTCGTATCTGTTCTTCCCGCAGCGGTGCTCGCTGCCGCATTCCTCGTCTTCCTCAAGAGGAGGCATCTGTAATGACTAAATTCAAAAAGCAAATGATTTCCGTTACTGTGCTTGCCGTCGTCGGTGTCGCGCTTCTCGTAGGATATCTCCTTTTTGATAAAGGGGAGACCGTCTTGAACCCTGCGCCCGTCCTTTTGGGCGAGCTCGACGGAGATACGCTCGTCATTTCGGGACTTGACCCCGAAAAGAGCTATGTCTATTCTCTCGACGGAAAAAGCTTTATCGAAATAGCCGAGGGCTCGACCGAGTTTTCGGTAAAAAGCGGCAAAATGTGTCACGTCAAGGAAAAGGACGATAAGAGCGAGGTCGCAATAATCGGCGGCTTCGGTGAAAAGACCAAGGACGGCAGACCCTATCTTTTCGAGCCCGTTGAAAAGGAGAACCTCAGCTCTATTTTCGTACACAACACTCTCGACGAGTACACTCAGGTGCACAAGGCAAGCGGAGCCTTTAAGATAGAGGGGCTTGAGGGATACACTGTGCGTGAGGAGATGATGGTATATCTCAGGGCGTACACTCTCGACGTTCTGGCGCTTCGCTACGTCGATGCCGAGGACGACCTCTCGACCTATGGAATAAATCTTGACGACCCCTCCGTTTACTTCGTCGTTACCTATAACGAGACCGAAAGCCACAAGGTCATCATCGGCGACAAGACTCCCGACGGCGACGGCTATTATGCGATGCTTGAGGGAAGGGACGCTCTTTACGTTATACCGACGGGAATAGAGCTCTGCGTTCTTAAATCAAGACACGCCTACGTCACACCCGCCCTTGTCAGAAGCGTTGAGGATAACTATAAATATTCTCTCAAAACCTTCACTCTTAATAAAAAGGGCGAAAGATTTATTACTATTGATGCGGTGACGGGAAGCCTTACCTACGGCAACAACTCTACTCACCGACTTACCTATCCCGCGTATAACTACGCTACCAATCTTACTAACTTTGATATTTTCCTTTCGGCGCTCAAGGCTTTAGAGGGAAGCGAGACGCTTCTTTACGGCGACGCCGTAAACGAGGAATCGCTTCGTGAGTATGGCTTCTTTGACGAAAACGGAAAAGACATCTCCGACTATTCCTTCAAGTATAGCTATCCTGCCTTTTCGGAGGAGCTTTACGTCGTGACGGCGGAGGAGGGCTTTGCTGCT
>JAZQUE010000109.1:0-8372 GCA_045631145.1 Eubacteriales bacterium | reverse complement strand
AACAACACCGTCGTTGCACCTCCGAGAATGCTTATCGCATTCCTCGAAAACAACCTCCGTGCCGACGGAAGCGTGGCTATTCCCGAAGCCCCCAGACCTTATATGGGCGGAAAGAGCGAGATAAGATAACAAATAATGCATTGCATTATTTGTTAGTTATGATTGCCATTTGGCAAACTATGAGTTGTGATGTGCTTTGCACAGTTGAGAGTTGATGAAAGATAGCGCTTTTGCGGTTGCAATCATATCATAGCGTTCGGCAAAGCCGAGTTCATAGCTCTAAACTTAAAACTATAACAAAAAGGGGATGTTAAAAAAGTCCAGACCGTCAAAAACAAGAAAAATAAATAATATGAAGCAGTTTAACTAAATTAAACGTAGACATATTACAAGGAAAAAACTCATAAATGAGTTTTCTTAAAAAATTATATGTTTTTGACTATGAACAAACCTCGCCTCTGCCGTACCTTTGTACGCCGACGGGCTTCGGTTTGTCCATTCTGAAGCTTTTTTTCCTATCCCCATACGATTCGGGGCTGTTTAAAAACTCTGTTCGAGTTTTTAAACATCCCATTTTTTTGTCTACTCCATTTCCTCGAGGTCGTAAGCCTGCGACCAAGCGAGATTTCCCCTTTCGTCCTTGAAGACGAGTCTGAAATAGCCGTCGTTCTTCTTTATTTCGAAGCTTCCTTCGGTGATATTTTCGCCGTGTATAGCGCTTCTGCGTCTGCCCTCTGTCATAAGTGAGACCTTGACACAGTCGGAGCACTCGAAAAAGACCCTTCCGTCCTCGTAGACGAGCGACTTTATTTCGGGGCCTGTAGAAGCGTAGAAATATCCGTAGCGAAGAGCATTGAAAATCGAGTCGTAATCGAGCTTTTCGGCATTTATTACGGTGTATCCGCCGCAGGTGTCGTCACTTCCGTGATTGTCGTCGGCGGCAACACAGTAAATCTTTTTTCCTGCTCTAAGCATTTCCTCGAATACGTTCTCGTCGCCTCGCCCTCCGTGAGCTACTACCGAATGGTTGTATAGCTCAACCGCCCAAAGTCCCTCAAGACCGATATAGTCACGCTCGGTTTCGAGTGACCAGGAGGGGTGATTGTAGGTAACGAGAAAGCCTTTTTTGTTCGCTTCTCGAATTATTTTATTTATATCCTTCGTCGTGTGGCGACGCTTGAACTCACCCTCGAATTTTATAAGATGCTTATTTTTGTCGTTAATAAAGTGGTCGTAAAAGGATGAATAACAAGGAGTTACGATATTTTTCGGGTCGGGCGACAAAACGTTCAAGTGACAGCACTTCATTTTAAGGTTTTTGAGAGTTGACTGTTTGGGAAATTCCTTTATCGCAAGCTCTGCCGAGGTAATGGCGAGGAAGGAGTTGTCATTGAGGTCCGAGTTGTCGATAAGGTGCTCGTGGTCGGTAAACGCAATTATTGAGTAGCCGTTCTTTTTATATTCTTCTTTTACGTCTTCTCTTGTTCTTTTTCCGTCGGATAAATCGGTATGACAGTGAAGATTTGCTTTGTAGAAGCTTAAAGCCTTATCAATGAGTACGTTTTTCATAAAAGCCCTTTCTCTATTATATAACTATTTTACGTTACGATATTATAGCACTATTTTACAAAAAAACAAGAGGAGTTTACTCCTCTTGATGTTTTTTCCGTAGTATCTCGACGTTTTCGTCTACAATTTTCTTCTTTAAAGGATACCAGAATATGAGAATAAGCGCAAGGAGCAGAAAGCCGACGGCGGGAATTCCCGTTGCAATAGAATAAACTCCCGAAAGCACTTCTCTGTCGAAGGCGGTTTTTTCTCCGTAGCCGATGAGCGAGAGAAGGCTTCCCACAAGTCCTGCGGCGCTTGCCTGTCCTACCTTTCGGGCAAACGAATAGAGAGCGTAGATAGAGCCGTCCTCTCTGTGACCGTTCTTGATTTCGGAGTAGTCTATAACGTCGGTAATCAGCGCCCACGTCACCATAGCAAAAACACCCAGTCCGTACCACGAAAGCACGTTTATTCCAACGTATGCCCATACGTTTTCGGGACGAAGGAAAAATAGAACGGCAGAGATTACCGAGGCACAAATGCTCGCAGCGGCGCTTATCTCTGCCTTTCCGAAGCGAGCCGAAAGGGGCTTTGCGGTGAGGGCGGCGAACACCATTCCCACAACCATTGCGAGAGTCGCTACCGTCTGCGCACGAGGCT
Source organism: Eubacteriales bacterium (assembly GCA_045631145.1). Lineage (GTDB taxonomy): Bacteria > Bacillota > Clostridia > Oscillospirales > SIG627 > RGIG6353. The sequence continues at coordinate 6,161 of JAZQUE010000109.1, read as the reverse complement.
CACCGTAGTAGTTCGGGTAGATATAGTTTGCCATCGACTGAAGGGTGAGCTGTGAGAGAAGCATTATTACCGATGCGACTATTATCGACACGAGGGCGCGGTTTTTAACTGCCTTGCTGAGAGTTTTAACGATGCCGTCTGTATTTTCTCGGGGAGTGTTAACCTTTACTCTCTCGGTGGTGAGATAATAGCAAAGAAGGTAGCATATTACCGCAAATATCGAGAAAATTCCTGCTATCAAGGTGAATGTCCCACCGTCCATAACGACGTTGCCGTCAACCTCCTTGTAGGCAAAAAGGGGAACTCCTGCCCCCACGATCAGCCCCGCAAGTGTTCCGCCCATCGTTCGGAAGGTGGAGAGCGACTGTCGGTCAGAGGGTAGCGGTGAGATAGCCGACGCCATCGAGCCGTAGGGGATATTTATCGAAGTGTAGAAGATAGAGCCCCAGAGAACGTAGGTAACGAATAGCCACATAACCTTGAAGGCGGTGGGAAGGGATGCGAGTGAGCTTTGGTATATGAGGAAGGAGGCTATTGCAACGGGAGCGCACATACGCCTTATCCAAGGCTTGAATTTTCCGACGGGAGTTATCTTGCTTTTGTCGCAGATTTTACCCATCAAAACGTCGGTAATTGCATCGATAAACCTCGCGCTCATCATAACGAGCCCGACGAGATATGCATCGAGGAGCATTACGTCGGTGTAGAATTTTAAGAGGAATGTTGAGGAGATAAGAAAGGTAAAATCGTTTCCAAAATCTCCGAAAAGATATCCGAGCTTATCCCTTATACCGAAAGGTCTTGTGTTTTCCATAATACTGTCCTTTCAAAAACACTTTTTCTTAATTATTTCCAAAGAAAGAATGAATATGCAAATAATACAAACATATTTAACATAAAAACGGTGAGACTATCGTTGACTTATCGGAAAAAATCGGTATAATAATAGTTGAAAGAAATATTTTGGAGGAAAAAATATGAAATTATCGTTTCGTTGGTATGGAGAGAGTGACCCCGTAACTCTCCCTTATATCAGACAAATACCCGGTATGCGTTCCATCGTCAGTGCTATTTACGACGTTCAGCCAGGCGGCGTATGGAGCGAAGAGAGCCTTAAAAGGATGAAGGACACGGTAGAGGCAAACGGACTTCTTTTCGATATCGTTGAGTCGGTGCCCGTTCACGAGGACATCAAGCTCGGACGCGGTAAGGCAGAGGAGTATATCGAAAACTACTGTGAAAACATCCGCAGATGCGCAAAGTACGGCGTTAAGTGCATCACCTACAATTTTATGCCCGTTTTCGACTGGACGAGAACCGAGCTTGACAGACTTGCCGAGGACGGCTCGACGAGCCTCGTTATGTACTGGGATCAGATGAGAGACCTTGACCCCTTGACAGACGATATCCACCTTCCCGGTTGGGACTCGAGCTACACTCAGGAGGAGGTCAGAGAGCTTATCTCGGCTTACGGTGAAATTGGCGAGGAGGGACTTTGGAAGAACCTTGAGACCTTCCTTAAGAAAATTATTCCCGTTGCCGAGGAGTGCGGAGTCAGAATGGCAATTCACCCCGACGACCCGCCCTACCCCATTTTCGGCATACCGAGAATTATAACAAACGAAGAAAACCTCGACAGAATGCTGGGGATCGTTGACTCCCCCGCAAACAGTCTTTGCCTTTGCACGGGCTCGCTCGGTTGTGCGAAGTCGAACGACGTCGTCAAGATGGTAGACAAGTATTCGAAGATGGACAGAATTGCATTTATGCATATGAGAAACATTATGATAATGGAGGACGGAAGCTTTGAAGAAAGGGCGCATCTTTCCTCTTGCGGAAGCCTCGATATGTACGAGATAACGAAGGTGCTCGTTAAGAACGGCTTCGACGGCTACGTTCGTCCCGACCACGGCAGAATGATATGGGGGGAGACGGGCAAGCCCGGCTACGGTCTTTTCGACCGTGCTCTCGGTGCGGCGTATATCAACGGACTCTTTGAAGCTTGCGAAAAGGCAAAATAAAATTACGGCGAAGAACGGAAGTTCTTCGCCTTTTGTTTACAAATAGTTATTTACTTTTTTCGTTTTTGTGATATAATGTAATATGAAGTAAAATGGTTTTTTGCGTTTTGATTAAAAGGAGAAAAAATTGAAAAAGCTCATATCTTTATTACTTGTTATTTTAACGCTTCTCACCTTCGTTTCCTGCTCTGCGAAGAAGGACCCGAATATCCCCGACGGAATGACTCTTTCCGAAAACGAGGCGGTAGATTTCTATCTTTATTATCCTGAGGAGTGGATACTCGACCGCAACGACGGTATGATCAGTGTGAGAGTTTCCGACAAGGATCGCTCGAACGTTTCCGTTACGGCGTTTACCGCCCCCGCAGACGTTCAGAACATAGAAGCTTACATCGAGGGCGAATATATCGGGCTTGTCGAAGAAAACTTTATTGACTTCACTATGCTCTCCGACGCCGAGGTATCGACGCTCGGCGGCGTTGAGTCGAGAAGGTTTGTCTATACCGCAAGCATTGCGGGCGAGACCTATAAGTTTATGCAGAACATAACCTACCGTTACGGATATATCTATATCTTCACCTACACCTCAACTCTTGAGGGCTTCGACACTCATATCGACGAGGTGAACGAAATTTCCGACGCATTTGAGTTCAAAAATTAGGAGAAAAAATGAAAAAAAGAGAAAAAAGAGCTTGTCCGACCTTTTCGTCGCGAGTCGGCGGTCAGGCGGTGCTCGAGGGAATTATGATGAAAAGCGGAAAGCTCTGTGCTACCGCAGTCAGATGCCCGAGTGGCGAAATCAAGCTCGATAAAAGAGAGGTAACCTCTCTTAAGGACAAATATAAATTCTTTAAGCTTCCGATAATCAGAGGAATCGTGGGCTTCGTCGAGTCGCTGAGGCTCTCGATGTCGATACTCACCCTTTCGGCAGAAATGCAGGGTATAGAGGAAGAGGAGACGAAGTTCGAGAAGTGGCTCTCCAAAAAGCTCGGAAAGAGCCTTATGGGAGTTGCGGCTGTTATAGGAGGCGTGCTCGGAGTATTCCTTGCGCTCGGACTCTTTTTCTACCTTCCGATGCTTGTCTCAAAGCTCATTTCCTACGTCTTTGATATGCCCACCCTCGTCAAGAGTATTGTGGAGGGTATAGCTAAAATGGCGATTTTCTTACTCTACGTCTGGGGCGTTGCCTTTATGCCCGATATCCGCCGTACCTACGAGTATCACGGCGCAGAGCATAAGTCGATATTCTGCCACGAGGCAGGACTTCCCCTTACTGTAGAAAACGTAAAAAAGCAGTCGAGGTTTCACCCCCGATGCGGAACGAGCCTTATGTTCGTAATGCTCCTTCTGTCGATAGTAGTTTCGGCTTCCCTTCCCGCATCTCTCTGGGACAACCTCTTTTTGAGGTTTTTAACGAAGATTGCAATAATTCCTCTCATCGTCGGTATCGGCTATGAGATAACGATTTTTTCGGGAACGCACGACAATTTAGTCCTGCGTATTCTTACCGCACCCGGACTGTGGTTTCAGAGAATTACCACCAAAGAGCCCGACGACAAGGAAATCGAGGTTGCGATAGAGGCGCTCAAGGCGGCGCTCCCCGACGTGTACGACAATGCTGACGAGGCTTAAGGAGATATATCTCGCCTCCTCCTTCGCCTTGGAGAACCTTTCCTTCAGAGAGACGGTAGGGCTTATCCTCGAAAAGCACGGATATGAAAGAGACTCGCTTCTTCTCGGAAAGGCGATTGACGGCGAGGAGATAGAAAAGGACTTTATAAGAGCCGTTTCGGGCGAGCCCCTCGGCTACGTTCTCGGGAAAGTTCCCTTCTTTCGTGAGGAATATTTCGTGGGAGAGGGCGTTCTGATACCGAGGTGCGACAGCGAAATACTTGTGGAGACGGCGATAAGGGTAATACCCGAAGGCACGCATTTTTTAGATATATGTACGGGTAGCGGATGCATCGGAATTTCGGTGCTGAAATCAAGACACGACCTTACAGCCACCCTTTTCGATAAGTCCCCTACGGCGCTTTCCTTTGCAAAGAAAAACATTGCCCTGAACGGCGTCGAGGGAAGGTGCGAGGCAAGGCTTTTTGATTTGATGAAGGAGGAGCTTCCCACATCCTCGGCGATAGTAATGAACCCGCCGTACATTACGGGAAAGGAAATGGAGACTCTTCCCGAAAACGTAAAGAGAGAGCCGTCACTAGCTCTTTTCGGCGGTGAGGACGGGCTTGACTTTTACAGAAGGATAAAGGAGCTTTCGCCCGACGGAGCGCTTATTTTCGAGATTGGAAGCGGTCAGGGAGAGGCACTTCGGGAGCTTTTCGACGGCGGGGAAATAATAAAGGACCTCTCGGGTAACGACAGAGTATTTTTAAAGGTAAAATAATTCCGAAAGGGAGAAATAATATGGAAGACAAGAAAAAGAAGACGGCTGAAGAAAAAGATTCTGCAAAGGAAGGCAGAGAGGCCGCAAGAAAGAAAGCGATATCACAGATTACTAAAAAATACGGACAGGGCTCGATAATGAGACTCGGTGACAACACCTCGATGCAGGTTTCGGCTATACCGACGGGCTCACTTTCTCTTGACTTTGCGCTCGGTATAGGAGGCGTTCCCAAGGGAAGAATAGTTGAAATTTACGGCCCTGAAAGCTCGGGTAAGACTACCCTTGCCCTTCACATTGCGGCAGAGGCGCAGAAGATGGGAGGCTCGGCGGCGTTTATCGACGCAGAGCACGCACTCGACCCCTCGTATGCACAGAAGATAGGCGTTGACATTGAGGACCTTCTCGTAGCACAGCCCGACGACGGCGAGCAGGCGCTTGAAATTGCAGAGGCGCTCATTTCGTCGGACGCTATCGACGTTATTATAGTTGACTCGGTTGCCGCCCTCGTTCCCAAGGCGGAGATTGAAGGCGATATGGGTCAGGCTATGGTGGGCGCTCACGCAAGACTTATGTCGAAGGCGCTTCGTAAGCTTTCGGGCGCAATAGCTCGAAGCCAGTGTGTACTTATCTTTATAAACCAGCTTCGTGAGAAGGTGGGAATCGTCTACGGAAACCCCGAGGTTACGACGGGCGGTAAGGCACTCAAGTTCTATGCGTCGGTGAGAATCGACGTTCGCCGAGGACAGCAGATAAAGAACAAGAGCGACGTTATCGGAAACCACACCAAGTGTAAGGTCGTGAAAAACAAGGTTGCCGCACCCTTCAAGTCGGCAGAGTTTGATATAATGTACGGCGAGGGAATTTCGGCGGACGGTGAAATTATCGACCTCGGCGAGAGCCTCGGAATCGTGCAGAAGAGTGGCTCGTGGTACGGCTACAACGGACTCAGACTCGGTCAGGGCAAGGACAATGCGAAGATATATCTCAAGGAGAACCCCGATATCCGCGAGGAGATAAAGACGAGAATTCTCGCAGAGGCACAGAACATTCAGGGAAATCTTTCCTTTGGCGGAATTGCGGGACTTGACGAGGATGACGACGAAGAAATGATAGACGGCTTTGAAGAATAATGAAGTATCTCGGACAGTACAGTAGCTTAAAGCAAAAGGAAACGGTAATTCGCACCGACGATGGAGATTTTCCCATCTGGGCGAAGGACGCCGAGAAACACTTCCCCTCGCTTGAAGCGGGTGAGGAAATAGAGGAAAGCGAGCTTCTTATAAATCTTGCCGCAAGGCGTGAGATAAAGAAGAAGGCGATAAGAAAGATTTCGATAGGCGACGTAACGAAGAAGACTCTCATAACGAAGCTTTCTCGTGAGAAGGTATACGGAATATACGTCGAGCGTGAATGGATAGAAGAGCTCGTCGGAAAGCTCGCAAGGGCGGGCTACATCGACGACGACGGTTTCGCGAGGAGATATCTCGAAAAATGCACCGCAAAGCTCTGGGGAGAGCTTAAAGTCAGAGGCTCGATGCACGACAAGGGCTTCGAGAGGGAAACCGTCGATAAGGCGCTTCTTGAAGCGAAGGTCGATTTTACGGCACTTGCAAGAGAGTATATCGAGAAAAATCTGTCGGGTGAGTCAAGAGAGGTCATCTGGCGCAAGCTTGCGTCGAGAGGCTTTTCCTCTGAAGTAATAGCACAAGCAATAGAAAAAAACGATTGATTTTGCTTTGCAAAAT
>JAZQUE010000108.1:0-6057 GCA_045631145.1 Eubacteriales bacterium | reverse complement strand
CAAGCAAAAAGCCTTTGTAGGCACAAACGCAATGCTTGTCAAGAAAAAAGGATGGAGAAATTTTACGTTCTCTATCCTTTTCTTGCTTGATAGGTTTACTGCTCTATCGCAAGCACACCTTCGCACCCCTTTTGTTTAGTTATTGAATATTGAATAATGAATAATTTCGGTAAATTTGCCTATGGGCAAATTATCATAAATTCTTCAATTTTAAATATTCATTATTCAATTTAGATTATCTTAATATCCGTAATCGCTGAAATAGTCCTCGGTATGTCTGTCGCTGTAGTAATAGTCGTTGTAGTAATAGTCGTCCATTACCGGCTCCTCGGTATATGAGTAGCCGTAGCCGTCCATACCGAAGTCGGTGTCGAACATAGTCGAAGGCTCGCTGAACTCATAGTCGAAGATGCTTCCCGAAAAGTCATAGTCATAGTCATAGTCGTACTCGTAGTCGTAATATACGTCCTCGTAGGCATCGTCGTAGTAATCGTTGTATGCCGGTACGCTGACGTAGGAAACCACGGGAGTGTCGCTGATGTAGCGGTTGTAGATTTCCGAGAGAGTTCCGTTATAGCGAAGGGTAATTATAGCCTCGTTGATTTTTTCGGTAAGCTCGGGGTTGTCCTTCGATACTGCGATGCAGTAGGGCTCGAAGGCGTAGTCCTCGGCAAGTCTCTTGACACCCTCGACCTCCTCGTCGTATCTTGTTGCGTAGGGGTAGTCGAGGATAATGAGGTCCACGAAGCCGTCGGTAAGTCCCGAGAGAAGCGCTTCGTAGCTTTCGTAGTAGTATACGTTGTCGATACCGAAGTCGTCGGTCGCATAGTAGTAGGCGGTAGTGCCCTCCTTAACGCCGATGCGGTAGGTGTTTTCATAGAGGTCGGAGAGGTACTGAACGGGGGAGTCCTCTTTTGCGAGAACGACCTGCGTGTTGCAAATATAGTACTCGGTAAAATCGACTGCCTCAAGTCTTTCTTCGGTTGCAGTTATTGCCGACATTGCGATAGCGTTGTCGCCGCTTGCAACAGAGCCTATAAGAGAGTCGAAGTCCATATCCTCGACGTAGAGAACCATACCGAGCTCGATTGCGATAGCCGACGCTATCTCGATGTCAATACCCGTAAGGTTGCCGTATTCGTCGCTGTAGACGAAGGGCTCGAAGTCGGAGCTTGTCGCAAGGAAGAGAGCATTGTCGGGGTAGACGGGCTCTTCCGTTTCCCAGCTCTCCTCATAGTAGGGCTCGTCGGCAACACCAGCGAAGGAAATATCGCCGAGCATATCCTGAAGCTCCTCGGGAAGATTCTCGATAAAGCCCTCGAAGTTGATATTTTCAGCCCACTCCTCAAGGTCGTACTCGTCCTCGATTTCCACTGCGTCCTTCGGAAGCTTAATGGACTTGGCGTCGCTGATGCTTCCTTCGGTCTCTATTCTTATCACCGAGGTCGTGCCTGCGAAAAGGTCGAGCGCAAGGGAGGACTTTTCCTCCTCGCACGCCATATCTATCACGAGAGAAATATCCGAAAGGTCGATGTCGAGCGAGTTCATACCAAGTCCGAGAAGACTTGATACGTCGTCGGCTTCGTATTCGGAGAGCATTGCGGAAATCATCTTGGAGGGCTTCAGGGTAATCTTGCCGTTACCGAGGTTTTCGGTGTCGAAGCCCTCGACGGTAGCGGTGAGAATAGACTGTCCCATAACCTTGAGGGTGACCTCACCGTCGAAGATACCCTTCTTGAGAGTGCCCTCGCCGACAAGCTTGAAGCTCACGTCGCCGTCAAGGCTTACCTCAAAGGCAGCGCTCTTGCCCTTTTCGAGCGAAAGGAGGGTGAGGGTGTTGTCGAGATATTCTATCTCACGTCCGAGAACCTCGCCCTTGGAGTTCAGGTAGGTCACGAGAGTTATCTCGCCGAAGCCCTCGAAGGAGCCTTCTATCATTTCATCAACGTCGTCGAAGATGTCGCCGTCCTCAAGGTACTCCTTGAATTCGCCCTTTTCGGCTTCTCCCGACGCTACCATAAGTGCGTCAAGCGTGTCCCAGAGCTCCTCGTCGTCCTCGAACTCCTTTATAACTGCAATAACTATATTCTCAAGCGTCTTTTCGTCGATAGTTACCTCTATCGCCGTAGCGTTTACCTCAACGTCGCCGACCGACACGGTCTCCTTCGACTTGTCGGCGTCGTCGAGCTCCGAGAGGATAACGTTCGAGTATCTCTCGATTATCTTCGAGGCGGTCTTGCCGTCGGGAAGCGCGTCGATGAGTTTAAAGAGCATATCGTAGGTCTCTTCCATTTCGTCAGAGGCATATATCTCGGAAAAGTCGTCGTAGCCGAGAAGGGACGCAAGGTCTATCTTTATCGCCTCCTCCGAGAGCTCGGGGAGAGAAAGATAGATTATACCGTCGGTGGACGAAATGACCTCGGCGGAAACTATCTTATCGTCGGAGAGAGCGAGCGCCATAGCAAGCTCCGAGAGCTCGTCCTTCGTCGAAAGGTCAATGGCGAGAGAGCTCTTCTTTAAAAAGCCGAGGTCAAGCTCCGCATATTCTTCGAGAAGGTCCATAATCGGCTCTCCGAGGGTGAGCGAAAGACTGCCCGAGAGCTTCTTGCCGTCAAACGTCTCGTCTGCCTTTGGTGCCTTGCCCTTCGAAAGACTGTCGTAGTTTTCTTCCATTACCTTCGACTGCGCCTTTATTTCGTCGAAAACAGAAGCAATATCGTCGGTCACCTTGCCGATATTCCCTTTTTCAACGCTCTGATAGTATTTTTCGGCGGGAAGGAAGGTCTTCGTCACGAAGTTCTTAACGTAGGGGAATGCGGCGAAAACGCTCACACCGAGCACTGCGACCACTGCCGCCGCCGCAATAAGTATCTTTACGAGGCCGCCCTTTTTCTTCGGCGGTACGGGCTCGGGAATAACGGGAGCAACAGGCTCTTCTGCCACTACAGGCTCTTCTGCCGCTACGGGCTCTTCTGCCACTACCGCTTCCTCAAGTCTTGAACCGCAGGCGTCACAGAATTTTGCGCCTTCGGGAAACTCTTTTCCGCAGTTTTTACAAAACATAGTAATTCCTCCTGAAATTTTAGTCTTTGATTTATTTTATCATAAACTTTGCCGTTTGTCTATAAAAAAACGCCAAAAGAATTGAGTTTTGCGTTTTTTATTTTTACCGCCTTTCACTCGGATAGAAAAGGAGAATAAAATAAAAAGAGGTGAAAAAAGTGAGAAAAAAGATAGCTGTTTTATCGTTTTGTACCCTCCTTCTCGCCCTTCTTATTTTTTTTGCGGCAGGAAGGCTTGAGCCGACGGTGAAGCGCTTTGCCGAGGCGGAATTCAGGCGGGAAATTTCGGCTCTTATATCGTCGTCGGTAAATTCGGTGATAGAGGAGGAGGGGGCAGACTACGACGCTCTCGTGGAGGTGGAGACCGACGGAGAGGGGAATATAAGAGGAATATATATGAGGGCAGACAAGGTAAATCTTTTTAAAAACAAGGTCACCCTGAAGCTTCTTTCGGCGCTCGACGGCGGAAAAAAGAGCGTTGAAATTCCACTCGGAAACCTTTCGGGAATATTTTTTTTAACAGGCAGAGGCCCGAGAATAAAAATAAAGCTTATCGGGGTAAAGAGCCTTTCGGGAAAAATAGAGGGCTCGTTTTCGTCGGTGGGTATAAATCAGACACGCCACACCCTTGACTTTGAGATAAGGGCGGAGCTTACCTTTGCTTTAATGACGGGAGGATATAGCTTTTTGGTTACCGACTCTCTTCCCATCGCCGATACCGTGATCGTCGGTAAAGTGCCCGACGGCTACACCGCAATAAATAAAGCGAGCGATGAGGTGATAGGCGATATCGTTGATTTTAAGGCAGGAACGAATTGAATGAATATTGAAGATTGAATAATTAATAATTTTGGTTGATTTCGGGCAATTTCCGCCCGAAATCTTCCTTAATTTTCAATTTAGAAAAAAACTCTTTTCAAATCGAGTATTTTATGTTATGATTATATAAAAGAAAAACGAGAGGATGTCAAAAGATGAAAAGTAAGATAATTTGTCTTTCTCTTTGCGTCGTGGCGGTAGCCGTAACGATGCTTATGACCGTAAAGCTTATCAACTCGGAGACCACCGACCCGCCGATAATTTCGCTTGGCGGAAACAAGGAAAACGTAGACGAAAACAAGGATAAGGGCGCAGTAGAGCTGAGTGCTAACGCCATTTCCTCCTTTGCAGATAAGGTGGAGGCGTTCGTTGAGAGACTTGCCTACGGTGCCGATAAGGAATACGAGAGCGAGCTTTCGTATATTATAGAAAACCTCGACGCTGTGGCGAAGCATCTCGCCGACGATAAATCGGGAAGCGAGTACCTTTCGACGCTTTCCGCCGCCTTCAAGAAGGCGAAGGAGGGCTACGTCAACGATACCGACTTTTCACAGAGCGTCGGAAAGACTCTCTCGGAGCTTGATAGTAAAAGGGCAGGCATAAATAAGAACGAGAGCTATTATCCCGAGCTTGATACCGACGTGTCGGGCGCACTCACTCTCGCACTTCTCTCGATGTACGAGAAGGCGTCGGCGACAGAGGATACCTTTACCGTAACCGTCGGCGGCGGCGCACTTATGGGCGACAGACTCGGCACGACGGCAGAGCTTAAATTCTCGACGCAGACCTCGAAATATACGCATATTTATCCCTTCTTCTCGCTCTCGAGTGTTACCTCGAGCGACGACCTTACCTTTATAAGTCTTGAAGCTCCCCTCACCACCGCAACCGATTCACAGTCCTTTAACCCCTCGAAGGGCGCTCCCGAATACGCTTCGAGACTTCTCGGCATCGACGCCGTAAGCCTTGCGTCCTCGGCGATAATGGACTACGGAGACGAGGGCTTTGACGAGACGGTGAAGGCGCTTCGTGAAAGCGGAATTTCCTACTCGGTTCAGGAGGGCTCGCAGGCGATTACCTCCGACTTCGGAAGAGTGGTCTATATAACCTTTGACCTCACCGATACCCCCGTCACCGACGAGCAGGCAGAGAGAAACAAGGAGGTCGTAAGAACGGCGGTTGAAAGAGAAAGAACCGCAGGTGCAGACCTCGTCGTCGTGCTTTTACATTGGAATACGAGACAGAGAAAGGCAGACGCACTCATTTCCGACTATCTCGGTACGGCGGTAAGCGAGTACGAGTCTCACTTCGACGCATATAACAAGGAGATTGCCCGTGCCGCTATCGGCAACGGCACGAGTGGCGCAGACCTCGTCGTCGGCTACGGCTCGAGAGTGCTTCAGGGCATTGAATACTACAACGGCAAGTATATCGTCTACGAAACGGGCGACCTCACCTATAGCGGAACGCTCGACCCCGACAAGAAGGATACGAGCTACGCCTTCCTCTTCAGACAGACCTTCAAGAAGGAAGGAAGTACCGTAAAGCCCGTCTCCTACCGCATCATTCCTATTGTTAACACGAGCGAGGATAATCTCTACCTTCCCACTATTACCTTCGACGAAACGGCAGACGCAATAGTCGAAAAGCTCGTCTACGAATCAAGGTATTTCGGAAACGCTATAACAGATTTCAACTATATAAGGATAAAAAAATAAGCGCGAAAAGAGTGGCTGTGATAGAGCAATATAACCACATAAGCAGGAAAAGGATAGAGAAATTTTACGTTCTCTATCCTTTTTTTGGCGATATGTTTGCTATCGCAAACGCGATATATTTTCGCTTGTGCTCAAATGCGATATTACCTTGCTCTGCTCGGTAGCGATATGATATAAATCTCTCTCACGCCCGACAGGGCATATCGCATCGAAGATATATCGCACGCTCCGGCGTATATCGCAAATCTCGCAAGGGATTTATATCGCTACGCACCTGCTTTATCGCAGGTGCCTCAAGCGCTTATTTTTTTATTGAATATTGAAGATTGAATAATTAAGAATTTCGGTTGATTTCGCTAAAGCGAAATCTTCCTTAATTTTCCATTCAAAAAAGTTATTGACAAAAATATTTTTATTGCGTATAATGAATATAGAAAAGGCAAGACCTCAAATGGTTA
>JAZQUE010000107.1:0-1683 GCA_045631145.1 Eubacteriales bacterium | reverse complement strand
TGGCGAAGACGCTGACGTTGAAAAGGACGGCGAGGTAATAGGTAAGGTTATCGCGGCAAACAACCTCGACGTTCTCGGTATGATTACCTCCTCCAAGAACCTCTCTCTTATTATAGACCCCGAAACGAGACTTATGTCTATCGTTGAGGAAAATGGCGACGTTGTTCTCAATAAGATAGTTGCAAACGGCTCGTCGGTAATCTACTATCCTTATACCAAGAAGACCACCGGTGCTCACGAGCACATCGACTTCTACCTTGGAAATGAAATTCCCGCAGAATTCGAGAAGAAGGCAATCACGGGTGACGTTTATCTCTCGAAGAACGCAGAGGGCCTTTGGGTAATCAATACTACAATGATCGGTCTCGACGGCTTTAACGCAGTTTCTGCTACAACCGCCGATGACTACAAGAAGGATGCCCGTCTCCACCTTCTCGCTCTTTCTGAAAAAGAGGCTGAATACAACGAAGCAAAGGACGATGTTTTTGCACTTTACTCCTTCAAGGGCATCTACGAAGAAACAGACGTGACCAAGGCAAACGAGGAGCAGAGCTATTCTGATTCTCTCGCAGTTACAGTTGACAGTATCTATGCTTGGGACGACAAGGAAGATAACTACGTTGAAATCGATACCTCTCTCCCTTCATACAGCGAAGAGACGATTGAATTGGTTCTTGCTGATATGGGAATTGTATTCACCGATGACACTACAGATGGCTACAAGCTTTTAGAGGATACAAAGATACTCGCTATCAAGGATGTTCCCGATAACTTTGATGAAGAGTTCCTTATGGAATATATCACAATCGACGACCTTTCGGCTCTTCTTGATACTATCGAGGCCTACAACGAAGAAAACCCCACCGAAACACTTGAAGCTCGCATCGGTACCTACGTTGACGAGAACAAGAAGACTCAGGTAGCATATATCATCGTTGAATGGGTTGAGTTTAACGAAGAGCTCGGTGAGTATACCTTCGCAGGTGAAACAATATAAAGTCTTTAAAAAGGGAAGGGAAGGCTCGAAAGAGCCTCCCTACCCCCAAAAGATTTTAACTAAACTGAAAATGGAGTAAATATTATGAAATCAAAACTGACAAACTTCTTAAGTCTTGCGGTTGTGATGCTGGTTCTTACGGCTGTTTTCACCGTTTCCGCCTTTGCTGAAATCTCGGGCGGCTTCGGTAATATCGTCGGTCTTGACTCGGCTAAGACCTATGAAGCAGCACCTGCAACGCTTAACGCAGCAGGCGACGGACTTGCAATCGTTACAACATATACTGCCGTTGATGGCACGACCACAGGCCTTGCAGGACTTTACTATGTTCGCGAAAGTGGCGAAAGCGGTAACGGCACACTCGTTTACGTTTACGGCTCTGCTTCCGAAAGACAGGCTATCTTAGCGTTGGAAGGCGAAAAACCTAAAACGGCTTTAGGAACGGAATTTGTAACGGAAACGCTCGTTATAGACGGTACCGATCCCGTAGCATCACAAACTAAAGTTGTTAATACCGAATATCAGTTTGTTACCTATCTTCGGAATTATTATAAAGCATCGGATACAAGCGACACAGCGAAAGATAAAGAAAACGAATACCTTAACAATTATAGAATAAGATATTCGTATGCTTCGAATGAAATAATTCATACGTCCGAGCTTCAGTCCTTAAAGCTTAGGTTCTT
>JAZQUE010000106.1:0-1975 GCA_045631145.1 Eubacteriales bacterium | reverse complement strand
CCTACTCTTGCGCTTACAAGCACCGAAAAGAAAAACGAGGCGCTTCTTCAAATGGCAGATGCACTTGAGGAAAAAGCCGACGCTATACTTGAGAAAAACGCTCTTGACGTTGAAAATGCAAGAGGCAGAATAAGCGAAGTCATGATAGACCGACTGAAGCTGACGAGAGAAAGAATTTCTTCGATGGCAAGCGGTCTTCGTGAGGTTGCGAGTCTTCCCGACCCCTTAAAAAGAAGCTCGATAGACACACTTCGTCCAAACGGTCTTGTGATAAAAAAGACGGCGGTTCCGATAGGCGTTGTTGCAATAATTTACGAGAGCCGTCCCAACGTCACCTCTGACGCGGCTTCCCTTGCGATAAAAGCGGGAAACGCATGTATTCTTCGAAGCGGAAGGGATGCGTATCTTTCGGCGGCAGAAATAGTCAAGGCTTTGAGGCTCGGACTTGAGCGCACGGGAATTACACCCGACGCCGTACAGATAATAGAGGACACCACTCACGAGAGTGCAAACGAGCTGATGCGGGGTAACGGGTACGTTGACCTTCTCATTCCGAGAGGCGGTGAAGGTCTTATAAAGAGATGTATTGAAAACGCAACCGTTCCTTGTATTCAGACGGGTACGGGAATTTGCCATATTTACGTTGACAAGAGCGCCGACGAGGAAATGGCTTTGAATATCATAAAAAATGCAAAGACGAGCCGTCCTTCCGTATGTAATGCGGCGGAGGTTTGTCTCGTACATAGGGATATTGCAAAAGGCTTTTTACCGAAGCTCAAAGGGGTACTTGATGGCGTTGAGCTACGAGGTGACGGCGAGGTACAAAAGATTATAGAATGTACTCCTGCGGGGGAAAACGACTTTGATACCGAATTTCTCGATTATATTCTCGCCGTGGCGGTAGTTGACGGAGTGGAGGATGCGGTAAAGCATATTTCACTTCACTCGACGGGACACAGTGAGGCAGTAATAGCGAAGGACGAGGCGGCAGCCGATTATTTCACCAAGGCGGTAGACAGTGCGGCGGTATACGTTAACGCTTCGACACGATTCACCGACGGCGGAGAATTCGGTCTCGGCTGTGAGATGGGTATTTCGACGCAAAAGCTTCACGCAAGAGGCCCTATGGGGCTTGAGGAGCTGACAACCTACAAATACGTAATCGTCGGTAGCGGTCAAATAAGATAAAAGAGGAAAAGAAATGAATAAAATAGTAGGTTTTATAGGCTGCGGAAATATGGGGGGCGCTATTGCGAAGGCGGTAGCAAAAAAGAGAGCTTCCCTTCTCCTTTCAGATAGCTTTAAAGAAAAGGCAGAGGCTCTTGCAAAGGAGCTTGATGCCAGCGTTTCCACAAACGCAGAAATCGCAGAAAAGGCAGATTTGATTTTTCTTGGAGTAAAGCCTCAAGTACTTCGTCAGACGATAGACGAAATAAAGGATATAATCAATGAAAACACTGTCGTCGTTTCGATGGCGGCGGGTGTTTCCACCGATAAAATCAAGAGCTTTTTCGGCTTCGACGTAAAGCTTATAAGAATAATGCCCAACACTCCCGTAGGTGTCGGAAAAGGAATGATACTTTACTGTCTCACCGAGAGGATATCGAAGGATGACGAGACCTTATTCGTGGATATAATGAGCGAAGCGGGAGTGCTTGACCGCATTGACGAAAAACTCATCGACGCAGGAAGCGCTCTTTCGGGATGCGGACCTGCCTTCGTATATATGTTTATCGAGGCGCTTGCAGACGGCGGAGTTGCGGCGGGGCTCCCGAGAGAAAAGGCGCTCAAATACGCTACCGAAACGCTTATCGGAAGTGCCGAGCTTTTAAAGGCTTCGGGAAAGCATCCGGGTGAGCTCAAGGATGCGGTCTGCTCCCCCGGGGGCAGCACCATCGAGGGTGTTAAGGCTCTTGAAAAGGGCGGTATGCGAGGAACTGTTATGACGGCGATAAGCGACGCATATAAAAGGACG
>JAZQUE010000105.1:0-2821 GCA_045631145.1 Eubacteriales bacterium | reverse complement strand
TCTTCCACCCTCATTCAGCTTGAAGCCTTCGGGCTTATCGAGCGCTACATAAACGCCCTTTTTGACGAAGTTGTCGGAGCACTGAAAAAAGGGGACGTTGAGCCTCTGCCTATAGAGGAAGGAAGCGGAAGAACGAGCTGTGACTGGTGCTCCTTTAAGCCCATTTGCCGATACGAAGGGGAGGCGAGAAAGAGAAAGCGCGAGAAAAAGCCTCTCGAATATATGAAAGCAGTACTCGGCGAAGAATAAAATATAACCTTCCGCTATATAATTGAGTTAAGAGGAAAGCAAAAGATGAAGAAAATAACTTTGAACGGTATAAGGAAAATGGCAGTATGCGCCATTTGGCTCGGACTGATTATCTATTGCCTTATGAACTATCGAAGCCTTACGCTCGACACAATAGTCAATTATTCTCCCGAGAATACATTTGTCGCGGTTTTAGTAATGCTCTTCCTTTTTGCTTTTAAAAGTATTACGTTTTTTATCTACGGCGGACTTCTCTATGCGGCAAGCGGAGTTATATTTCCGCTTCCTCTCGCAATCGCAGTAAATACCGTCGGCACTATTATTATGTGTAGTATTCCTTACCTTATTGGAAAAACTGCAGGAAGCCGTATGGTAGCAAGTCTTTTCGATAGGCATCCAAAGCTACAAATAATTAAAGAGATTCAAGAAAAGAACGAATTTCTTGTGTCCTTTTTGGCAAGAATTGTCGGGGTGCTTCCCGCAGACGTAGTAAGTATGTATCTCGGAGCATCACTTGCCAGCTACGATAAATACTTTTTCGGCACGATCCTCGGGCTTTTTCCTTCTATCATTTCGTTTGCCGTAATGGGAATGAGCGCCGACGATGTTACCTCTCCGAGCTTTATATTTTCGGCTCTCTTTGAGCTTCTGCTTATGGTGACGTCTGTTATATTTGTTTTTTTATGGAGGCGTCGCAAAAAGAAATAGGAAGGAGACAGCTTGAAATTACCACTCAACCTGCTTGTAACTCTTGATAAGAATTATATCCCTTATCTGAATGTTATGCTCTGGACTCTTCGGGCTAATAATCCCGATGCCGACATAACAGTTTATATCCTACATTCTTCTCTCACTAATGCAGACGTTGTAGAAACCAAGAAAATTATTTTTCCGGGTAATCTTGTCCTAATTAATGCCGAGAATATAGGTCTCGACACCGCACCTACCACCTCTCGGTATCCAAAAGAAATTTACTACCGTATATTCGCCGCGCGCTACCTTCCAAAAACACTCGACAGAGTGCTTTACCTCGACCCAGATATAGTTGTCAACGGATCGTTTAGGGAGCTCTGGAGTATAGATATGAAGGACTATTTCTTTGCCGCCGCATCCCATACGGGAGCTTTTGTCAGAGCGATAAACGGAATAAGGCTTGATATGGAGGAGAATACTCCGTATATCAATTCAGGGGTAATGCTTATGAATCTTTCGCTTCTTCGCTCGGAGCAAAATTATGACGATGTCTTTCGCTTTATAGAAAAAAAGAAAAACACTCTCGTCTTACCCGATCAGGATATCATAAGCGCACTATACGGCTCGAGAATTTTAGCACTTGATACCTTTCGTTACAATATGACAGAAAACCTTTTTATGCTCCATTCTCCATTTGAAAAAACACTTACTCTTGAATGGATAAGAAATAACACTATCGTAATACACTACTGCGGACGCAATAAGCCCTGGAAGGAAAACTACAAGGGCTATCTAAATATTTTTTATGACGAAGCACTCGAAAAAATGAAGGGGCTGTAAAAGAACTCTGTTGAGTTTTTTACAGCCCCTTGAATCGTAGAAGATAGGAAAAAATGTTCAGAATGGACAAACCGAAGCCCGTCGGCGTACAAAGGTACGGCAGAGGCGAGGTTTGTTCATAGTCAAAAACATATGATTTTTAAAGGAAACTCATTTTTGAGTTTTTACCTTGAAGTATGTCTGTATTTAATTTAACGAAGACACTTCCATATTATTTTTCTTGTTTTTGACGTTCTGGACTTTTTTTACATCTTCATCTTTTAGTGGGATATAGACGAGCCAATAACAGGAAGTGACCAGATAAACTGAAAAAGAAGGATAAAGAGGGGAGAAACCTTCTCGTGTGAATGACCGTTTAAGAAGAGAATAACGATAATAGTAATTGCGAAGACGAGACTGATGTATTTTATAATCGTATTCATCGAAACAAGTCTTGTAAGCTTGTCTGCCGAGAGGAAGGTTCGAAGCATATTTGATACCGAGGAAGAAGAAACTATGGCACTCTTTGCTTCTTTCACGGGAAGCGTTTCTTCTTTAGAGGGAGTATCCTCTCTCTTTACGATTACTATGGGATAGTTTTCGTCCTTCAAAATTTGTGTTACAAATTTCGTATCAAGGTTGGGGTCGCGACTGTTGACTGCGATGCAAACTCCGATACTGTAGAAGGAATCGAGAAGCGCCTTGAAGTTTCTGCCAAGAGAGTACTTGATATAGAATTTAGCACTGATTTCTCCGTCGGTTGCTATGTACATTATCCTTCCGTTTGTCGCCTCAAAGGCAGTGTCAATAGAATCGTCGTAATGACCGAAGCCGTATTCATCCATGTAGTATTTGTTACCGACGTAAACTTCTTTTCCGTCGATTACCGCCATCATACCGTTGTCGGCAACCAAGATGAGCTCATCGTCAGATACGTCGGAGGTTGTGTCAATTACGGAGCGGTTAAATACCTCCTTGAGAGGGCCACCCGCAAGCTTGAACACTCTTGCGGCGGTGACGAACGTCGTGTCTATTCTGCTCTTTCCGTAGGTCTTTATCG
>JAZQUE010000104.1:0-3579 GCA_045631145.1 Eubacteriales bacterium | reverse complement strand
ACGGGAAGCGGAAAGACCTCGGTAATACTCACCCTTATAGATAAAGCGGTAAGCGAGGGGCGGGGCGTTATAATGCTCGTGCCCGAAATCGCCCTCACCTCACAGAGCGCAGAGGTGCTTTTCTCCCGCTACGGAGACCGTGTTGCCGTCATACATTCGGGAATGTCGAAGGGAGAGAGACACGATAGCTTCACCGCTATAAAATCGGGTAAAAAGAATATAGTCCTCGGCACTCGCTCGGCTATTTTCGCGCCCGTCAAGGACCTCGGACTTCTCGTTATCGACGAGGAGCAGGACGACAGCTATAAATCTGACACGACACCCCGCTACCACGCAAGAGAGGTAGCAAAATATATCTGCGCAAAAACGGGAGCGCTTATGCTTCTTTCGTCGGCAACCCCCGAGGTGTCGAGCTTTTATAGCGCAAGGGAGGGAAAATTCACCCTCGTCACCCTCGGCGAGCGTTACGGAAATGCAGTTTTACCCGACATAACCGTCTCCGACGTTATGGCGGAGGGGGGACTTTCACCCGACAGACTTATCGGAGAGGACTTGAAGGAGGCGCTAACCGAAACGCTGTCGAGAGGAGAGCAGGCTATTCTGTTCGTCAACCGACGGGGACTGAGGAAGGTGCTCACCTGCCGTGACTGCCGTGCCGCAGTCACCTGCCCGAACTGTAGCGTTTCGATGACACTTCACTCGAAAAACGACGGCTATCGGCTCGTCTGCCACTATTGCGGATACACCGAGGAGCCCCCTCTCGAATGCCCCACCTGCGGCGGAAAGCATATGCAGTACCGAGGCTACGGCACGCAGAAGCTTGAGGAGGAGATAAAAAACCTCTTCCCGAAGGCAAGGGTATTGAGGCTTGATGCCGATACTACGAAAAAGAAGCTTTCCCACGATGCGATAATTACCGACTTTCAAAATAAAAAGGCAGATATCCTCATCGGCACGCAGATGGTCGCCAAGGGACACAATTTCCCCGACGTTACCCTCGTCGGCGTTATAATGGCAGACCTGTCGCTCTTTTCCTCCGATTACAGAGCGAGCGAGCACACCTTCTCGCTTATGACGCAGGTCGTCGGACGAGCAGGCAGAGGAAAGAAGAAGGGGCGTGCAATACTCCAGACAATGAACCCCTTCAGCGAGATAATCGGACTTTGCACGACGCAGGACTACGATGCCTTTTTCGAGGGTGAGATTTCACTCAGGCGTTCCCTCGTATTTCCGCCCTTTTGCTCGGTGGGCGCATTTTACCTCACCTCCGAGAAGGAGACGCTTCTCGACGAAGCCTCCGACCTTATAAATACTCTGATGTCGGAGAAGCTGAAGGGGGAGTTCGGCGACGTGAAAATTATCGCCTACGGGCCCTTCGAGGCAGTGCCGTATAAATTAAAGAACACCTATCGAAGAAAGCTCGTCGTAAAGTTTAAAAACAATGCACGCACGAGAGCGCTTTTCCGTGAGGTGCTGATGGAAATGACAAAAAAAGACGGCGTGAGATGCTATCTTGACGCATCCCCCACGTTGTTATGAAAGGAATAAAAATGGCTATACTTAATATTGTTAAAACGGGGGACGATATACTCGGAAAGCGTTCGAGACTCGTCGAAAAAATAGACGAGAGGGTGCTTACCCTTCTCGACGATATGAAGGACACTCTCAAGAAAGCCGAGGGCGCAGGACTTGCCGCCGTTCAGGTGGGAATACTCAAAAGAGTAGTGATTATCGACGACGGAAGCGGACCCGTCGAGCTTATCAACCCCGAAATCATAAAAACCGAGGATACGCGTGAGGTCTACGAGGGCTGTCTTTCCTTCCCGAACGTATGGGTAGTCAAGAAGCGTCCCCTGAAGGTATGGGGAAAGGCGCTTGACAGAGAGGGAAAGGAGATAACCTTTGACGGCGTTGAAGGTCTCTTTGCGCAGGCGTTCTGCCACGAAACCGACCACCTCGACGGAAAACTGCTTGTCGATGATATCGTAAGATACGTCGAAGAAGGTGAGCTTGAATGAAGATAATGTATATGGGCACTCCCGCCTTTGCGGCGAGAGTTCTTGAGATAATAAGAGAGGAATTTCCCGAGAGCGCTATCGACGTCGTAACGAAGGTCGATACTCCTAAGGGACGAAAATATAAGCTCACGCCGAGCGAGACCAAGGTGAAGGCAGAGGAGCTTGGACTTGAGGTGTATCAGCCCGAAAATTTAAAGGAAGAAAATTTTAAAGAAACGCTTGAAAAATCAAACCCCGATATAATCATCGTTGCCGCCTACGGAAAAATTCTTCCCGAATACGTTCTGAACTTTCCCCGCTACGGCGCAATAAACGTACACGGCTCGCTTCTTCCCGAATACCGAGGCGCCGCCCCCGTCAACCGTGCCATAATGGACGGCAAGACGAAGACGGGCGTCACCATAATGTATATGGAAAAGGGACTCGATACGGGAGATATGCTCTTAAAGGAAGAGGTAGAGATAACCGATACCACTACCGCAACCGAGCTTTTCGCTTCTCTTGCAGAGGTGGGCGGAAGACTCGTTTCGAGGGCGGTGAGAGGACTTATAAAGGGAGAAATTACCCCCGAAAAGCAGAACGACGCCCTTTCTACCTACGCCGAAAAGATAACGGCGGAGGACAGAGTTATCGACTGGTCGAGACCCGCGAAGGAAATCGTGAGAAAAATACACGGTCTTTCCGACGAGCCCTCGGCGATAACCTACCTCGGCGGCGAGATACTCAAGGTGTTTCGTGCCGAAGCGTCGGAGGAGTCTTTTGACAGCGTCGGCGAGGTGGTAAATACCTCGAAGAAGATTCAGGTCTCGGCAGGAGATGGAAGCGTCCTTCTTCTCGAGCTTCAGCTTCAGGGCTCGAAGCGAATGAAGCACACCGATTTTTTAAATGGCAGAAAAATAAATTCAGGTGACAAATTAGGAGAATAATATGCCTTTTTATTACTATTATTTTGATATATGGATGGTGCCTGTGCTTGTTGCGGTCATCTGGTCGATGGTTGCGAGCGCAAGGGTAAATTCTACCTTCAATAAGTTTTCGAAGGTTTTAAGCAAAAGAGGAATGACGGGTGCCGACTGCGCGATGGCGGTGCTCCGTTCGGCAGGTGTCAGCGACGTGAGAGTCGAGAGGGTAAGCGGAAACCTTACTGACCACTTCGACCCGAGAGGAAAGGTCATTCGCCTCTCCGACTCTGTATATTCCTCCACCTCGGTTGCCGCCCTCGGCGTTGCGGCACACGAGGCGGGCCACGCCGTACAGTATAACGTCGGCTACCTTCCGATGAAGGTGAGAGGGGCGATCATCCCTGCAACACAGCTCGGCTCGAATCTCGCACTTCCCCTCGTGCTCCTCGGTATAATTATGTCCTTCCCCGGACTTGCCTATCTCGGAGTTGCCCTTTTCGGACTTTCGGCACTCTTTCAGCTTATAACTCTCCCCGTTGAGTTTAATGCGTCCCGTCGTGCTCTGAGAGCCCTTGAGGACTCCTCGGTTCTCGCAGGAGACGAGCTCGACGGCGCAAAGAAGGTGCTCTCCGCCGCCGCTATGACCTACGTTGCGGCTC
>JAZQUE010000103.1:0-3174 GCA_045631145.1 Eubacteriales bacterium | reverse complement strand
TGTTCTCCAAACGTTCTGATTAAACCTCATGGACTTAATGCTGATATGATTTCGTGGTGGAAATCGCTTTATTTTGACGGTTTAGGGGAGTTTTTCTTTGTTAACGGTATAGAAACGGACGTTGATTCATTTATGAATATTACGGCTACCGAAAGAGTGTTCTCACGCTTTGAAGGTGAAAACAAGCTTGACGGAGCACTTGTCCCGATAGGCGGAGGAAAAGATTCGGCAGTCACTCTTAAAATACTCAAGAAGATAAAAGACAAAATTTTGCCCTTTGTTATTAACGGTCGTGAAGCTACCCGTATGACCTGCGAGGTTGCGGGATATAACAATATTTCTGCTATTGCAAAGAGAACGATCGATAAGAATCTTTTAAAGCTTAATTCTGACGGCTTTTTGAACGGTCACACTCCTTTTTCTGCAATTGTTGCTTTTTCATCTATTATTACGGCTCTTTTGAATGGTAAAAAATATGTAGTCCTTTCAAATGAGTCTAGTGCTAATGAAAGTACCGTGCAAGGACAAAAAGTCAACCATCAATTCTCAAAAAGCGAAGACTTCGAAAATAATTTTATTAATTACGAAAAGAAGTATATTAATTCAGGTGTTTCATATTTTAGTCTTTTAAGACCGCTGAGCGAAATGCAGATAGCGATGCTCTTTTCAAAGTATAAGGAGTTTCATCCTGTTTTTAAGAGCTGTAACGTGGGGAGCAAAAAAGATATATGGTGCTCGAATTGTCCTAAATGTCTTTTTGTTTATACTATTTTGTCCCCCTTCTTGTCTTCATCGGAGCTAACAAGTATTTTCGGGGAAAATTTATTCGAAAAAAAGGAGCTTCTCGATACCTTTAAACAGTTAACGGGAATTCTTCCGAACAAGCCTTTTGAATGCGTAGGAAGCCGTAATGAGGTCCTAGCTGCGATTAACGCAACGATAGAAAAAATTAAGGAGCAATCGAATGATTTGCCCTACCTTTTAGAGTTTTTCGATAAAGCTTCTCTTAATGCAGAAGACACTTTAGAAGATTATGTTTGTTTTTATGATAAAAAACACCATATACCCGAGGCTTTCGAGGGCTATCTTAAAGCGGAATTAAAGGAGCAGATAGGATATGTTTTCCAAAATTAAAAAACGTCTTGACGGCAAAAGAGTTTTAATTCTCGGATACGGTAAAGAGGGGCGCTCCACTTTATCTTTTATACGAGACTATTTGTCTTGTGAAAGTATTACTGTTGCCGATAAAAGAACAGTAGAGGACGAGCTTCTTGATGGTGTTAATACAGTATTTGGTGATTCTTATATGGATGACCTTTTGAAATACGACGTTATCATTAAAAGCCCCGGCGTTGTATATCCTTTTTTTAACGATGAGTTAAAAAATAAGACAACTTCGCAAACCGAGTTGTTTTTAGAGGAGTTTTCCAAGCAGACCGTAGGTATTACGGGTACGAAGGGAAAGAGCACTACTACAACGCTTATTCACCATATATTGACAAAAGCGGGCATTCATTCTGTTCTTACGGGTAATATAGGCATTCCTCCGCTAGATAGCGCAAGAGAAATGAGAGACGACTCGGTAGCGGTTTTTGAAATGAGTTGTCACCAGCTTGAATTTTTGTCGATTTCTCCACGTGTAGCTATAATACTTAATCTTTTTGAAGATCATCTTGACCACTATGGCACACGTGATAAATACGTTAAAGCTAAAGAGAATATATTTTTAAATCAAAATGAAAGTAATGTTTTCATCGTTTGGGATGAATGTACAGAACAAATTAAAAAAGCAACTTCCAAGGTTGTAACAGTAGGTAACGGCGACGATGCGGGGTATACGCTTCGAGGCGAAAAAATTAATAATAAATTAGAAATACCCGAGGATATTAAGTTAATAGGGGAGCACAACAGACTTAACGTTACTTTTGCGTATGCGGCGACGAATCTCTTTGGCGTTTCGGATGAGGTCTTTTTAAATTCTCTCAAGTCGTTTTCTCCATTACCCCACAGACTCGAATTTGTAGCAAAAAAAAGCGGTGTAGAATATTACGATGATTCTATTTCTACAATTCCTCAAACAACAATACAGGCCGTAAAATCTCTAAAGAACGTAGAAACGCTTATTCTTGGAGGTATGGACAGGGGAATAGATTATAGTGAGCTTATCGACTTCCTTTCTACTCACAAAATAAAGAATGTTTTGTTGACTTATAAGTCGGGGGAAAGGATCGGCAGACTTTTGTCCGAGAAAAACGTGCCGTTCTATTTTTGTACTGATTTGAATGAAGCGGTATTAAAAGCGAAGATGCTTACCTCATCAGGAGGAAAGTGCCTTCTTTCTCCTGCTTCGGCAAGCTACGGATATTTCCGTAACTTCGAGGAACGGGGAGATCGATTTAAAGAGCTTGTCCATTCTCTTTAAAGAATAAATGTCATATAATATTTCGAGGTGATATTATATGACGTTTGAGGAGTTTTATCAAGAATCAAAGTCGATATCGAGAAGCAAGAAAAAGTACGGCATTGATTATAGCGAATTTTTTTTGGTGAATGCGGAGAAAGGCATAAAAACGTCTTTTGTTAGCTTTTTGTCGGAAGAATATAATCTTTTGAATTCGTATATTATTGAGCTCGTTGAAGCGTTTTTGAACTCTGATAAAGGAAACAAATTAAAGATTACTTTTATTTCGTATTCTGTGGGAATTCTTTCTTTTCTTATTGAGATGTATATTGATTCAAGAAAAATTTTCAAGGCATTTAACTTTGACGTATCAAGAGGTGAATTCTTGTACCCTTCACTTCTTTTGAAAATATGCGGCTTGAAACCTCGGCATATTAAGAGGTTTATAAAGCGTGTTGGAAAATATACTCATGATTTTGATTCTCTATATTTGTCGCAAGATTCTGTAAAGCTGTTTGCAAGAGAAAAGAAAAATGGAGAATATGAGTTATTTAAAATCAAAATTACTTAATTAGGTATGTATTTAGAATTTGGCGTTTTCGCTCACCTTTGTCCTTGCCCCTGTAATAGTCGCTCCAATCCTGTTATAAAGCGTGTGTATCCTCTTTGACGAAGTTTTACCCAAAACACTACCAAACCTGCATTAGTGTTCTTTTTACGCATATCTGCAATTAGTTTTTGTATCTGATTGCTGCTTTTGTTACTCCATATTT
>JAZQUE010000102.1:0-3338 GCA_045631145.1 Eubacteriales bacterium | reverse complement strand
CGCTGTCGTCAAGCACCTCGTTGCCTTCCTCGGTCTCCTCTATTTCGTTCTGCACTCTCTGGAGACCTACGATAGACGCACCCTCCGACATTCTCATAATGATAACGCCTGTCGAGGCTCTGCCCGTCGTCGAAATCTGGGAAGCGGGAACTCTTATAAGAATTCCTTCGTTGGTGATGAGCATTACGTCGTCCTCGGGCGAAATTTCGGTAATTCCCACGAGCTCACCCGTCTTTTCGGTAATCTTCTGGCATCTTACGCCCTTACCGCCTCTGCCCGAAAGTCTGAAGGACTCGAGCGTCGAGCACTTGCCGACTCCGTTTTCGGTTACGGTGAGAAGAAGGTTTTCGTAGCCCTCCTCCTTCTTTGCGGCGGATATCATACCGACGACTCTTGCGCCGTCACTAAGCCTTATCGCTCTGACGCCTCGCGCCGTTCTTCCCATTACACGAACTCTCGTCTCGTCAAACTTTATTGCAAGACCGTCACTCGTCGCAATAAGAATTTCCTCGTCGCCCTCTGTCTTCTTAACGAAAAGAAGTCTGTCGCCCTCGTCAAGACGGATAGCGTTGACGCCGCCCTTTCTTATGTGACGGAAGAGCTTTAAGGGTGTACGCTTTATGATACCCTTTTCGGTAACCATAACGAGATTTTCCTCGGTGTTGATTTTAGCAACCGAAATAAACGCCGTAATCTTTTCGCCCTCCTGAAGAGAGAGGACGTTATTCATATGCGAGCCCTTCGCCTGACGTGAGGCTTCGGGAATCTCATAGCACTTCTTGATATAGAGTCTTCCGAGGTTCGAGAACATAAAGAGATAGTTATGGCTATGGGATATGAACATACTCTTGACAGAGTCCTCTTCCTTGGTCTTCATAGCGTTAATTCCCTTACCGCCTCGGTTCTGTGCGGTGTAGGAGTCTGCGGGAAGTCTCTTGATATAGCCGTCGTGAGTGATAGTAATAACGCACTTGTGCTTTTCGATGAGGTCCTCGAGAATAATCTCCTCCTCCGCCTCGACGATTTCGGTACGTCTGTCGTCTCCGAAGCGGCGCTTTATCTCAAGAAGCTCATCCTTCATTATCTCGAAAATTCTCGACTTGTTCGCGAGTATATCCTCAAGGTCCTGAATGAGTGCACGAAGGCGGGCTAGCTCCTCGAGAATGGTGTTGATTTCAAGAGAAGCGAGGTTTCCGAGAGGCATCTTGACGATAGCCTGAGCCTGCGCGTCCGAGAAGCCGAATCTCGCCATCAAATTCTCTCTTGCGTCGGCAACCGTCTTGCTCGCTCTTATAATCTTGATAACCTCGTCGATATTGTCGATAGCTATCTTATAGCCCTCGTAGATATGAGCCTTCGCCTTTGCTTTTTCAAGGTCGAAGTTTACTCGTCTGACAATAACCTCTTCTCTGTGCTTAATGTAGTGAGAAAGGATATCCTTGAGGTTCAAGGTCTTGGGCTCGCCATTGACGAGGGCGAGCATATTCATTGCACAGGTATCCTGAAGCTGTGTATACTTATAGAGCTGATTTACGATAAGAGTTTCGTTGGCGTCACGCTTGAGCTCAACGACTATTCTCATTCCGTTTCTGCCCGATTCGTCCTGAATATGTGAAATTCCCTCTACTCGCTTGTCCTTTACAAGGTCTGCTATCGACTCGACAAGCTTCGACTTATTTACCTGATAGGGAATTTCGGTATATACGATGCTCTTCTTTCCGCCCTTGTCCTCGATATGATACTTTGCGCGTACCATAACGTGTCCCTTACCCGTAAGGTAAGCCTGCTTAATTCCCGAAGTGCCGTAAATGAGCGCTCGGGTGGGGAAGTCGGGGCCCTTGATATACTGCATTATATCGAGTATCGTACAGTCGGGGTTCTCCATAACGAATACCGTTCCGTCGATAACCTCCGAAAGATTGTGGGTAGGGATATAGGTAGCCATACCTACGGCGATACCTACCGATCCGTTGACGAGAAGGTTGGGGAAGGCGGCAGGAAGAACTACCGGCTCCTCGTGCTTGTTATCGAAGTTGGGCATAAAGTCAACGACGTTCTTTTCGATGTCGGTGAGCATTTCGGATGCAATCTTCGACATTCTCGCCTCGGTATATCGGTATGCGGCTGCGCCGTCTCCGTCTACGTTACCGAAGTTACCCTGACCGTCTACGAGAGTATAACGGAGCGAGAAGGGTTGTGCAAGACGAACCATAGAGTCATAAACTGCGGCGTCGCCGTGAGGGTGGTAATTACCGAGCACGTAACCGACGGTGGTCGCAGATTTACGGAAGGGCTTGTCGTAGGTGAGGTTCTGCTCGTACATCGAATAGAGTATTCTGCGGTGTACGGGCTTGAGACCGTCTCTTACGTCGGGAAGCGCTCTCGACACTATAACCGACATTGCGTATTCAATATAGGACTGCTTTACTTCTTTGTTAATTTCGACGTTTCTTATAGCCTGTCCTTCAACGTTTATTTCCATATTTCTCTTTTTCCTCTTTCTTTCCTCAAACTCGTTGTGGAAAAGTTTTTTCTGAAATTTCTGTGGGAAATTTTAGAAAATTTCAATTTTTTTGTTTTTTTCAATTTCGGAAAATATCAAACAGATTTTCAAAAACTGCTTTAAACTAAAGCCTTTTTTGACTTCGTTTAAATTTAACACTCAAACTATGTACACTTTTAAAGCCGTCATAGTTTTACACAGACTTTTCCACAGGGTGTGGAAAACTATTAAATATCAAGATTTGTTACGTACTTCGCGTTCTGCTCGATAAACTCACGTCGAGGCTCAACCTTATCTCCCATAAGAAGCGTGAAGGTTTCGTCTGCCGCATATGCGTCCTCGATGGACACCTGAAGAAGCGTTCTCGTTTCGGGCGACATTGTGGTTTCCCAAAGCTGATCGGCGTTCATTTCTCCAAGACCCTTGAAGCGGTCTGCCTGCGCATTGCCCATCTCGGCGATAAGCTTGTCCCTTTCCTCCTCAGTGAAGGCATAGCGCTGATTCGTGCCTCTGTGTACTCTGAAAAGAGGAGGCATTGCACAGAATATATGTCCCTGCTCTATGAGAGGTCTCATATGACGGAAGAAGAAGGTAAGAAGAAGCGTTTTGATATGTGAGCCATCGACGTCGGCATCCGCCATAATAACTATCTTACCGTAGCGAAGCTTCGTTATATCAAACTCGTCTCCTATTCCCGTTCCGAGTGCCTGAATGATAGGAATTATAGAGGTATTCGAATAAATCTTGTCAAGACGGGACTTCTCGACGTTGAGTATCTTTCCTCGAAGGGGAAGAATTGCCTGAAACTTCGAGTCACGTCCGTCCTTCGCAGTAC
>JAZQUE010000101.1:0-1616 GCA_045631145.1 Eubacteriales bacterium | reverse complement strand
ACTGCAACTGAAAAAAAGAGCCCTCGGGCTCTTTTTTAGTTATGATTGCCTCTGGCAAGTTATGAGTTATGAGTTATGAGTTGCGGAAGGCAGGGCTGAAATAAAAAGGCAAGCATATCATAACGAAAGACGTAGGCTTTCTCTAAACTCTAAGCTCTGAGGTTTATTCCCTTTTTTCAACTCTTCAAAAATCTTGACTTTTATATTATTATATGGTATGATATCGTAAGGTATATTATAAATTTTTGGTAACTTTTTGGAATACGGTTTTAAAAAAATGATAATATTAGGTATAGACCCAGGTATTGCGACGGTAGGCTGGGGTGTCGTGAAGCTCGAGGGAGGGCATTTCAGGTATCTTGATTGCGGTACGATAACCACCCCCTCGGGAATGAGAGTCGAGAGACGTCTCTTTCTCATACATATGGCGCTTTGCGACATTATAAAGCGCTACACACCCGACGAAATTTCGATAGAAGAACTATTTTTCAATAACAATCAGAAGACCGCCATAAACGTTTCTCAAGCCAGAGGCGTGATACTCTTTACGGCAGAGGAAATGAGAGTGCCTCTTTTTGAGTACACTCCCCTTCAGGTGAAGCAGGCTATGGTAGGCTACGGACGAGCGGAAAAGAAGCAGGTGATGGAGATGACGAAGGTTTTTCTGCACCTTGACAGCCTTCCGAAGCCCGACGACGCCGCCGACGCTCTTGCGCTGGCGATTTGTCACGGGCATACAAGAAGCTCCAAAATTCGCGGACTGAATACATTAAAATATTCTAAAAAGACAGGCGGAAACTAAAATATGTATTACTATATCTCGGGTAAGCTCGTTCTCGTGTCGAAGGGGTTTGCCGTCATAGACAACAACGGCATCGGCTATATGCTCTCGGTCAGTGATAAGACGGCAGGCAGGCTTCAGGGGATGGAGGGCGACGTACGCCTTTACACCCACTATCACGTCAAGGAGGACGCAGAGGAGCTTTACGGCTTTTATTCGGTTGAGGAAAAGAGAGCCTTCACCGAGCTTATCTCGATATCGGGCGTAGGTCCGAAGGCGGCGATGTCCATTCTTTCCACCCTCTCCCCCGACGCTTTGACGGTGGCGATAGTATCCGACGACGCCAAGGCAATATCTGCGGCGCAGGGAATCGGACTTCGTACTGCGCAGAAGATAATACTCGAGCTTAAGGACAAGGTCGGACGCGACGAGCTTCCGAGTGTCTCGGCAAAGGGCGCGCCCGCCGTCACCTCGGCAGTAAAGGACGCCTTGATGACACTTGAAGCGCTCGGCTACTCGAGAAGCGAGGCTATGAAGGCGATGACCTTCGAGGGAAGCGAAAGCCTTCCCGTAGAGGAGCTCATCCGCCACGCACTCAAAAGACTTACGAAAAATTGAATGCATAATGCGGAATGCATAATGCAGAATTAAGGATATTTTGGCTTCGCCAAAATTACACAAACAAATTATAGTTTTGCTTTAGCAAAATTTACCGTAATTCTGCACTCTGCACTCTGCATTCTGCATTCTTTGAAAAAGGAAGCAACGAGATTTTGAGATAAAATCGCGGAGTGCGAAGGCGTCGCTGTACTTTGTACAGCAGTCCGAGCAACAC
>JAZQUE010000100.1:0-1181 GCA_045631145.1 Eubacteriales bacterium | reverse complement strand
GTAAGAGACCCTTGTCTTCCTAAGACCGCTTGGCCTCCGACTTCAGAAATCTGTCGCAGCTTTTATTTATTTAACGAGTTCGTAGGTGTCCTTTGCTATCATAAGCTCTTCGTTGGTAGGAAGAACGAGCATACGAACGGTTGTTCCTTCTGCCGAGATATCTACCTCAAGACCGTTGCGCTTTGCAAATTCGTTCTTTTCGTCGTCAATCTTAACTCCCATAAACGCGAGCTTATCTGCTACTCTCTTACGGTAAGCGGGGTTGTTTTCACCGATACCGCCAGTGAATACGATAGCATCACATCCGCCCATTGCCGCCATATAACCGCCTATGTACTTGGTAAGCTGATGGCAGAGCATATTCTCAACGAGCTTGCATCTTTCGTCGCCGTTTCTTGCACCCTCTTCAATGTCACGGTTGTCGCTCGTTCTTTCGGAGATACCGAGGATACCCGATTCCTTATTGAGCATCTTGTCGATATCCTTCGCAGTCATATTCTCCTTTTCCATAAGGAAGGGAATGATAGCGGGGTCGATAGAGCCCGAACGTGTACCCATCATAATACCTTGGAGGGGAGTCATACCCATCGTGGTATCAAGGCACTTGCCGCCGTCAACCGCTGCGATAGACGAGCCGTTTCCAAGGTGGCAGGTTACAATCTTTATGTCTTCGGGCTTCTTGCCGAGAGTTGCGGCTGCACGAAGGGTTACATAGCGATGAGAGGTACCGTGGAAGCCGTAACGGCGAATTCTGTACTTCTCGTAATATTTATAAGGAATGGGATAAAGGTATGCGTAATCGGGCATCGTCTGATGGAAGCCTGTGTCGAAAACGCCGACCTGAGGGATGTTACCCATAATTTCCTGACAAGCTCGGACACCCGTAAGGTTTGCGGGGTTATGAAGGGGGCTGAGAACGCTACATTCCTTGACGGTTTCGATAACCTCCTCGTCGATGATTACCGACTTAGAGAACTTTTCTGCGCCGTGAACGAGTCTGTGTCCTACTGCGCCGATTTCGTCCATCGAGGAAATAACGCCGTATTCCTTACTGATAAGAGTATCGACGACGAGCTTTACTGCTTCCTCGTGATTCTTCATCTGGACGTTGAGCTTATAGTCGTCTCTGCCGTCAACCTTATGCTTAAAGTTTCCGCCGTCAATTCCTATTCTGTCGCAAA
>JAZQUE010000099.1:0-3947 GCA_045631145.1 Eubacteriales bacterium | reverse complement strand
ACGGGTAAGATGAACGCGCCCGACCTTTACACCGTAATGCAGATACTCGGCAAAGCGAGAGTAGAAGACAGAATAAAGAAAATGATAAACACCTTATAAAATAATGAGAAATGATAAATTAATGAAGAAAATCACTTCGTGATTTTCAACCTCAATTATTCATTATTCAATCTTCATTATTCATTATTTTTCTGAAAGGAAAAAACTTATGGAAGAAACAAAAAATTTTATTGAAGAAATAATAGATGCCGACCTCGCCGAAGGCAAGATAGAAAAGGTACACACCCGTTTCCCTCCCGAGCCCAACGGCTACCTTCACATCGGTCACTGTAAGGCGCTTGCCATCGACTTCGGTACGGCGAAGAAGTACGGAGGACTTTGTAATCTCCGTATGGACGACACCAACCCTGCAAAAGAGGACACCGAGTACGTCGATGCCATAAAAGAGGACATTCACTGGCTCGGCTTTGACTGGGACGTCAGATTTTTCTACGGATCCGACTATTTCGAAAAGGACTACGAGTACGCCGTCGAGCTTATAAATAAGGGGCTTGCATACGTTTGTGAGCTTTCTGCCGACGATATGGAGAAGTACAGAGGCGACCTCACTCATCCTGCAACCTCTCCCTACAGAGACAGGCCGATAGCGGAAAGCCTCGACCTTTTCGAGCGTATGAAAAACGGCGAGTTCCCCGACGGTAAGTACACTCTCCGTGCGAAAATCGACCTCGCATCGGGCAACTTCTGGATGCGCGACCCCGTAATTTACAGAATAAAGCACCTTCACCATCACCGCCACGGAGACAAGTGGTGCATCTACCCCACCTACGATTTCGCCCATCCCATTCAGGACGCTCTCGAGGGAATCACACACTCCCTTTGCTCGCTCGAATTTGAAATTCACCGCCCTCTCTACAACTGGGTAATCGAGAACGTCAGCGTTCCTCACACACCCCGTCAGATAGAGTTCGCAAGACTTAATATAACGAATACCGTTCTCTCCAAGAGATTTCTTCGTCTTATGGTAGAAAGCGGAAGAGTTGACGGCTGGGACGACCCGAGAATGCCCACCCTCTGCGGACTTCGAAGACGCGGATATACGGGGGCATCCATCGTTGACTTCTGCTCGAGAGTCGGCGTTGCGAAGGCGAATAGCCTTGTCGATATCCGCCTTCTTGAAGCGTGTATCCGAGACGAGCTCAACGAAACGGCTCCCCGCAGAGTTGCAGTCCTCGAGCCGATAAAGCTCATCGTAGATAACTATCCTGACGGCAAGGAAGAGGTTTTCGAGCTTCCGAATCATCCTCAGCACCCCGAAATGGGCACGAGAAAGGTTATTTTCTCGAAGGAGATATTTATAGATGCCGACGACTTTGCGCTCACACCTCCTCCCAAGTTCTTCCGTTTGAAGCCCGAGGGTGAGGTAAGACTTATGGGTGCGTATATCGTGAAGTGCGGTGAGGTTATCACGAACCCCGACGGAAGTGTCGCGGAAATTCACTGTACCGCCGACCTCGAAACAGGTAACGGTATGCCCATCGACGGCAGAAAGGTCAAGGGTACTATCCACTGGCTTTCCGAAAAGAATGCTATCGACGCCGACGTCGTGCTCTATGAAAACCTTCTCACACTCGAGGACCCCTCGAAGCTCCCCGAAGGTATGGAGTACACCGATTTCTTAAATGAAAACTCGAAGACCGTAAAGCGTGCAAAGCTCGAGAAATCGCTCGAGAACGCAAAAGCAGGCGACAAGTTCCAGTTCGTCCGCCTCGGCTACTTCTGCCGTGACACCAAGAACGAAAACACCTTCAACAGCACGGTAAGCCTTAAAGACAGTAAGGGAAAATAGAGAGAAAAAAGACAATGCGCACTGCATTGTCTTTTTTAATGAATATTGAAGATTGAATAATGAATAATTAAGGAAGATTTCGGGTGAAGCACCTGAAATCAACCTTTTTTATTATTTATTCTTTCTTATTTATTATTTCTTAAAAAGGTACACAAACATTCCTATCATAGATGCGGCGATGAGGGCGACACTTACGAGCCCGAGGTAAATTGCAGTTACGACGGTCATATTCGACGCTATAATGTAGAGGACTATTCCCGAAAGTAGAAGGACGGTTGCTACAAGCACGGTTTTAAAGCGCCTTTTATCCCCTTCGCCCAGCTTTTTGAGTGCAAGCTCCTTTATAAAGCTCGTGGCTGTCGCAAAGATGAAAATGACGGGACAGGAAAGGGAAAGTGAAAAAACGAGATTCGTCTTTAAATCAAAGGCGAGAAGTCCTGCGCTGTTCGATTTATCAAAATAAAAAGCAAGGAATATAGCGGAGATAAGTATTGCGACGGTGGAAATCAGAATTATAGTCTTTGCGGTTCTTTCAATTTTTTCTTTCTTCATTCTTAACACTCCTTTTTTATATTATATAACACCCATCAGTTCTCTGTCAACACTCGTTTCATCAGTCTGTAATCGTTAAGGCTTACGCATCCGAAAAGGCGAAGGTGCAAGAGATAGAGGAGCGCCGAGATGGCGAAGGCGACGACGAGGGTAAAGAGGCTTTCGGCAACCGCCCCGTGAAAGAGCCGAAGGAGCGTTCTCGTAAGTATTACCGAGGAGGCGACGGAGAGTGAAGGGACGGCGAACCAACGAATTGGTCTGATAGGTACTTCGGTTCTTTTGACGAGCTTCGTTCCCGACATAACGGTATTCATTACCTCGCCGAACCATACGACGAAGACGTAGCCCGAAAGTCCGAAAACGGGAGTGAGAAGCCAGACGAGGAGAACGCTCGTCACCGAGTCGATAATATTATATTTGACGACGCTCACCTGCTCGCCGAGCCCCTTGAGGATAGCATCGGCGAGGTGGTCGTAGAGCATAAATACGACGAGGGGGGAAAGAATTTTTATATAGTATCCGCACTCGGTGCTGTCGTAAAAGATAAGACCTATCTCATCGCCGAAGCCGAGCATTATCCCTGCAACGCCCACCGCAAAGAAGCTCGTCAGCTCCATTACCTTATTCGTGAGCCTTTTAAGTCTCCTTTTGTCGCCCGACGCACCGCTTGCGGCAAATTCGGGAACGAGGAGGTCGGAGGCGGCGTAGAGAAACGCCGAGGGAAAGAGTATGACGGGGAAAACCATTCCGCTTATCATTCCGTAAAGTCCGAGGGCACGAGACGGCTCAACTCCCCTTTTCTTCAGCCCTCTCGGTATCATCATATGCTCGATAGAAAGAAGTCCCGAGCGAATGACCGAGCTTACGGCGACGGGAAGCGCAATATAGGAAATACGCCCTCCGAGAGCAGTTTTTTTATGCACTCCCGCCGAAAGCTTTCCCTTGTCCCTTGAATAAAAGACGAAGCTCACGAGGAAGGAGAGCACCTCGGCGAATATTCCGCCGACGGCAAGCGAAAGGCAGGCGTACTCGAGGTTTTCACCGTCGAAATCGAGGAGCATTATATAGGTGACTGCCATTCGGACGGCTTGGTCAACAAAAAGGCTGACTGCGTTTTTCGACACTCTTGCGACGGCGGTGAAATACGACATTATGACAGAGGACATCACGACGAAGGGGAAGCTTATCGCCATCGCTCTGATAGAGGTGGCGGTACGCATATCGCCGAGGAACGACTCTGCGAAGAAGTCTGCGAAAAAGAGGAAAAGCGAAGCTATGGTGACACCGAAAGCAAGGGAAAGGAAAAGGCATCTTTCGGCGGCGCGAAGTGCTTCGCGGGGGTTGTTTTTCTCAATCTCCTCGGCTATAATTCTCGTTGCTGCAAAGCCGATACCCGCCGAGGAAAGCGTTATTCCAAGTCGATAGACCGAGAGGGTGAGCTGATAGATGCCTATTCCCTCCTCCCCCACCGCCCTCGACAGATACGCCGAAAAAGCGAGAGAAACTATTCTTAAAATTACGGTCGTTATAACCATAAGAGAGGCAT
>JAZQUE010000098.1:0-9804 GCA_045631145.1 Eubacteriales bacterium | reverse complement strand
AATTTTTTCGTTTTTTTCATATCGTTCTCCATTCGGTAAAGGATATGAAAAAAAAGAGTTCGGAAGAACTCTTTTCTAATTAATAATTAAAATTTAATAATTAATAATTTCGGTAAATTTGCCGTTCGGCAAATTATCATTAATTTTTAATTTTTATTTTTTAATTTTTCATTTAATAGCGTTTGGTATTTCCCTTATGATATCTCTTGCTATTGCGCCTCGCTCGCCGTAGCGCTCCCTTGCTCTTTCACCTATTTCCGAATGAATGGAGAGTGCGAGAGGAAGGGCTTCATTCATCGGCATTTTCTCGGCGAGAAGGGAGGCGATGATACCTGTGAGTATATCCCCCGTACCGCCCTTCGAGAGCGTAGGGTTGGGGAAGTCGTGCTTTAAGGTGCTTCCGTCGGGAAATGCGATAAACGAAATATTCGACTTTCCGACGGCATAGGTTTTATATTCTTTTGCGAAGTCGGAGACCGTTTTTTCGAGGTCTTGAACGGGCTTTTCCGCAAGTCTCGAGAGCTCGCCGACGTGGGGAGTAACGACGGTATTCTCCGAAAGGAGCGAGAGAAGCTCCCTATTTTCCGACATAAGATTTAATGCGTCGGCGTCGATTACGACGGGGCATTTTGCACTCATAAGTACTCTTTCGAGAAGTCGGGATGCGACGGTGCTTTTTCCCATTCCGACGCCAATGACGATAGCTCCCGCTTTTTCAAGGCTTTCCTTGCCCCATTCCGAGAAGATAGCCTCGGGGATAAGTGTCTGTAGTATCGTGCGGTTTTCGATATGAGAGGACACCTCGACGAGCCCTGAGCCCATACGGTAGGCGCTCTCTGCCGAAAAGGCAACTGCGCCCGCCATACCGACGTCGCCGCCAATGACGAGAACTCTGCCTGCGTCTCCCTTGTTCGTTATATTTTTTCTCTCTGAAAGCTTTATCATAAGCGCCTCACACTATAAGCTTTATTGCCGAGGGGACGTTGGTGAGAGTTATCTCTCCCGTGCTTTCGGCGTACTCGCCGTCAAGCGCCCAGTCGAGCTTTCCGTTCGTTTTTACCTTGACGGTATTGGCGTGGAGAAATTTTATATGCTTTTCGCTGTAATCGCCGTTTTTCAGGGCTATTACGATTTTCGGTATATCGACGAGGAGCCTCGGCATCTTGATAAGAAGTATCTCAAACTCGCCGTCCGAGAGGTCAACGAGCTTTTTATCGAGCTTTATCATACCTGCGATAGAGGTGGAGTTGCATATTGCGCCGAAAAGATAGTCGTCCTCGTATATTTTCCCGTCTGCCTCAAGACGTACGTGGTAAGGCTTAATCGACGAAAGGTCGGTCATTCCCTCGAAAACGTAGGCAGAGTGTCCGAAGACGTTCTTCATCTGCTGTTGAGTAGAATAAGAGGTGCTTGTAAACGCACCGAAGGAAGCAATATAAGAAAAATAGCTTTCCCCGAATTTTCCGACGTCGAAGGCGCGTGGCTTTCCCGCCGTTATATTCGCCGCCGCCGTAACGGGGTTCTGGGAAAGTCCGAGGGTCGTGGCAAAATCGTTGGTAGTGCCTGCGGGGATATAGCCGATGGGAATATCGAGTCCCGCCTCAAGAACACCGCTTACCACCTCGTTATAGGTGCCGTCTCCTCCTCCGCATACGATAACGTCGTAGCCCTCTCCCGAGCGCTTGACCTTTTCGGAGGCGTCGCCCTTCTTATTCGTAAGGTAGACGTCGCAGTCACAGTCACCGTTATAGAAGGCGCGGTCTATTTCGACGAGGTCCTTCATTATCTTCATTTTACCTGCACAGGGGTTGACTATAAAAAGAAGTTTTTTCATTCTTATCCTTTCTCGCTTTTTACTCTACTTATATTTTATATTACCCGAAGAAAATTGTCAATATGATTGACAGTTAAAAAAAGTTATGATATATTAAAAACGAGGTGAAGAAACTATAAACAGAGATAATTTTTACTGTACGAAATGCTATTATCTTTTCTCCCTTGACACGTCTCCCGAAAACGGAAGATTTTTTCTTTTTTGGGGAATAATATTTTAAGTATATATAAATCGGTATATTCCGACGGTTTCCTATAACAAATTTGTTATAGCAAAATACGAAAGCAGTCATAAATATACGTGCTGAAATGTGTTGAATTCGTCGGAAATATATGGTAATATTGAGAATATACTACTTCTATATAATGAAAGGAGTTTATAGGTGGATATAATCGAAAGTGTTAAGCTCGCAGAAGAAAAAGCCGAGAATATAAAAAAGACGGCTCTGGCAGAAGCAAAGGAAATTATAACCAATGCCGAAAAGAAGGCTCGCGATGCGGCGGCGACAGCGATTGCCGAGGCGAAGGCGGACTCGGAAAGAATAATCGACAAGGCAAGAGCGGAAGCAGAGCTTCAGAGGTCGTCGATACTGTCGGCGGCTGAAGAAAGGTGCTCGCTACTGAAGAAAGAGGCGGAGGGAAGCCTTGAGGGAGCCGTAGAAAAATTCATATCTCTTACAGAGGGAAAATAAATGATAAAACAGATGAAAAAGGTGTGTCTCGTCTGTATGAAGGATGAGCGTGAGGCGGTACTTTCAGCCGTTCAGCGCTCGGAGCTTATGATGATAACCTCCTCCGAAAACGGCGTTCAATACGGCGGTGGCAGCGGAGCGAGGGAGAGAAGACTTGACGCACTTTTAAAGGAACTAACGAAGCGCTCGAGGAAGCGAGGTCTTTTCGACTCCTTACCCGAGGTAAATGCAGATGACTTCGAAAAGATAGACGATAGCGCTATCTCCGAAAGCTCGGAGATTGAAGAAAAGCTACGCCTTTCAGACGAAGTCGAAAGGTCGCTTCTCGATAATATGCGAGCGCTCGACGAGCTTCGGGGCTACTCCGACTTCAAGGGAGATTTAAGTCTTCTCGGAGAAAGGGAGTACACCGTGACGCTGCTCGGCAGAGTGAGTGTGAGATTCACCGAAGCCCTCGACCTTTCAGAGATAGCGCACGAAACGCTCTCGACGGGCGAAAAGGACGCTCTCGTCCTCGTTACCTTCTTAAAGGATGAGAGAGCCGAAGCTCTCGAATTTCTTCGGGGAATTTCCTTCGAGGAAATAACTCCCTCGGTTAAAGAGGGAACGGTAGCCGAGGAGATAGCGCGACTTGAGAGCAGAGTAAAAGAAGAAAAAGACAGAAAAGAAAGACTTGCAGAGGAGTTGAGCCTCTTTGCAGAAAAGTCGAGGGAAAGCCTTGAGCTACTCTTTGAGCAGTACCGAGCAAGAGCCGACCGAGAGGAAATAAGGCTCGGCGAAACGCTCGAAACGGTCATTCTCGAGGGCTTTGTGAAAGCAGACGACGTAGAAAGGCTTAAAGAAGCGATAAGTGGCGTGACCGAGGTTTTCTCCCTCGAGGCAAGAGACCCCGAGGAGAACGAGGAAGTACCCACCTCTCTCGAGAACCCGAAGCTCGTCAGTCAGTTCGAGGGAATAACCGACATGTTCAATTCTCCGAAGTACGGCGACTTCGACCCCAACGCCGTTATGGCGCCTTGGTACTGGATAATCTTCGGAATGATGATGGGAGACGCAGGCTACGGACTTCTTCTCGCACTCTTCATCCTCATCGGTAAAAAGCTTATGAAGCCGAAGGGCAACACCCTGAAGCTTATGAACGTAATGCTTTATTCGTCGATAACGACGGTGATATTCGGAGTGCTCTTCGGAAGCTATTTCGGAGAGGAGCTCTTCCCTGCCCTCATCGGCTTCACTGCAATGGACGACCCTGTCAGGATGCTTATCATCACGATAGTGATAGGAGTTCTTCATATCTTTACGGGTATGATAACGAAGATAGTTCTTCTCGTAAGAGAAGGAAGGTGGCTTGACGCTATATTCGACCATCTGTCGTGGATGATGATTATACTCGGTATCGGCTTCATTTTCTTACCCTCTCTTTCGACCGTAGGTATCGTAATAGCGATAATCGGAGCGTTGACGGTGCTCTTTACGGCGGGACGCGCAAAAAAGGGAATTATGGGTAAGGTGACGGGGGGACTTGTCGGACTTTACGGCATTACGAGCTATTTCAGCGACATTCTCTCCTACTCGAGAATACTCGCTCTCGGACTTGCGACGGGCGTTGTCGGAATGGTTATGAATATGCTTGCGGGAATGATTCAGGGAAGCGTTATCGGCTTTATACTCTCGCTTTTCATCTATATCATCGGACACGTATTCAATCTTGTGCTCGGACTGCTCTCGGCGTACGTTCACGACTGCCGACTTCAGTATATCGAGTTTTACTCAAAGTTTTACGAGGGCGGAGGCGTACCCTTCAAGCCCTTTAAAATAAGAACAAACTATATCAATATTAAAAAAGATTAATTTCAGGAGGACAAAATTATGTCAGGTATTGCAATTGCTATATTCGGAGCGGTGCTTTGCGCACTTCTCGGTGGAACGGGCTCGGCTATCGGTGTTATGGCGGCAGGTAAGGCTGCTGCGGGTGTTACCTCGGAAAAGCCCGAGCTTTTCGGTAAAATGCTGGTGCTTCAGGCGCTTCCGGGTACTCAGGGTATCTACGGCTTCCTTGTTGCGGTTCTCGTTATGGTAAACACGGGTATCCTCGGCGGAAGCCCCGCAGACCTCACCGTTGCAGAGGGCTGGAGCTACTTCTTCGCATCCTTCCCTATGGCGATAGTCGGACTTACCTCGGGTATTGCGCAGGGTCTTACTGCGGCATCTGCTATCCATATGACAGGTAAGCAGCCCGATGCCTCGGGTAAGGGTATCACTATGACGGCTATGGTTGAGACCTACGCTATTCTTGCGCTTCTTACATCAATACTTCTTATATTCAGCCTTTAATCAAGGGAGAAAAAAATGAGTGCAGAGACAGTAACAACAAAAATAGAAGAGAAAGCAAGACTGAAGGCGGAGGAGATACTTTCGGAGGCAAGAAAAGAAGCAGACGAAAAGGCATCTCTCGTGCTTCGTGAGGCAGAAGAAAGAAAAGAGAAAATTCTCGATTCTGCAAAAAGAGAGGCGGAGCTCATATCGAAGGGTATAGTTCAGTCGGCAGAGCAGTCGGCAAAGCTCTCGGAGCTCTCGGCTCGCCGTAAAATAATGGAGAAGGTCCGGAAAAACGCCCTCTCAAAGCTTTCTTCTCTCGATGAAAAATCACTTATAAAGCTCTATTCGGGCGAGCTCTCGAGCTCGGCTCTGACGGGGGAGTTTTCTCTGATTCCCGCAAAGGCTGACCGAGAAAAACTAAAAAAGAACCTTCCCCTTCTCGAAAAGAGCGCAGGGGTCAGGATAGTGCTCTCGGAGAGTGATGCCGATATTAAAAACGGCTTTATTCTCTCATCCGAGGTATATGACGTTAACTTCTCGCTTGAGGAAATCGTAAACGAAAAATTCTCACACTATGAAAAAGATATACACGACGCTCTTTTTCAAGTAAAAGAGGCTTAAAATGACTGGAAACGAATTCGGAAAAAAGTCCTACGCTTACGCCGTAGGGTGCATAAAGGCTTCCTCTCATCCACCCCTCACCCCCGAGAGACTCGCGCGTCTTGAGAATGCAGATAAGGAAGATTTCCCGAAGCTTCTCGACGAGTTCGGCTGGGGCAAGGGAATCGAAGGGAGCGTCTCGGAGCGCATAGAGGGAGAATTTGACTACGCAGTAGCCTTCGTCAAGGACATTTCCCCCGACAAAGCGCTCACAGACTTACTTTTCTTTGAAACCGATGCGGTGAACCTCAAGCTTTTTGCAAAGGCTCGTCTTTCGGGACGTGACGTTACCGACCTTGCGGACAGGGGCGGAAGTATTCCCATCGACATAATAAGAGGCTCGGTTGAGGCTTGGGACTTCACTCTCATATCCGACACGGTGAACGGCGAAATGAAGGACTATGAAAATGAGCGTGACCCCTTCGTCTTGTCGTCGGTCTGTGACCGCGCGATATTCCTTCACACACTCGAAAAAGCAAAAAAGAAAAGCGCCTCTCTCTACCGTATGCTCCTTCGCTACGGAGAGGAGAAAAACAAGATTGCCGAGGCGCGCCTCGCTCGGCTCGGTAACTCGATGGACGGTATAAAGAAGCTTCTTCTCCCCGTATCATACGTCTCCCCCGATACAGAAAAGAATACCCCCGACGATATCGTGGCGGCGGCATTAAAGGGCATTGAGACGGCTATGGGGGATATGAAGGTGGGAGAAAACTTTGCGCCGATTGCCGATTACTTCTTCTCGAAGAAGAATGAGGCGTCGGAGCTCAGGCGCATATGGATAGAAAAAGGAGGAGAGCGATGACGGAAAATATCATTGCCGCCGTAGGCGACGGCGCATCGGTGAGCCTTTTTCATACGGCGGGCGTTACGACAAAAAGCGTCGCTACTCCCGAGGAAGCCGAAAAGGCGATAATAAATCTTATAAGAGACGGTAAAAAGATTATCTTCGTAACCGAGGTGTTTTTGAAGGAGCTCTCCGAGCTTACCGAGAAATACAGAGAGACGGCTTATCCCGCCATCATTCCCATTCCCGACCGTTCGGGCTCTTTACACCTTGCAGAGAAGAAGATAATAGAGAATATGGAAAAGGCCATCGGCACAAACATATTTGACAAATAAGCGAAAGGTAGATACAGCTTAATGGATAATACAAAACTTGGAACCATTTATAAGGTTGCGGGCCCTCTTATCGTTGCCACGGGTATGAAGGACGTTCATATGTACGACGTGGTAAAGGTGAGCGACAAGAAGCTCATCGGCGAGGTAATCGAGCTCCGTGACGACCTCGCCTCCATTCAGGTCTACGAGGACACGACGGGCATCGGACCGGGTGAGAGCGTATACTTTACGGGAGAGCCTCTTTCGGTTGAGCTTGCCCCCGGTCTTATCGAGGGTATCTTCGACGGTATCGAGCGCCCCCTTGAAAAAATTTATCACGCCGCAGGCTCGAGAATTCCGAGAGGTATCGACCTGCCGAAGCTCGACCGTGACAGAAAGTGGAGCTTCGCTGCCGTCGCAAAAATCGGCGACAGAGTTTCGGGAGGAAGCGTTCTCGGAACGGTAGAGGAAACTCTTGCGGTAACTCAGAAGATAATGGTACCCCCGACACTTTCGGGAACGGTAGAATGGATATACGAGGGTGAGGCTACCATTACCGATACTATTGCAAAGGTGAAAACAGACAAGGGCGAGACGGTTGAGGTGCAGATGCTTCAGAAGTGGCCCGTTCGCCGCCGCCGTCCCTATGCCGAAAAGCTCGTTCCGAGCGAGCCTATGATTACGGGTCAGCGAACTATCGACTCCCTCTTCCCCATCACAAAGGGAGGCGTTGCGGCTATCCCAGGTCCCTTCGGCTCGGGCAAGACGGTAACACAGCATCAGATTGCAAAGTGGGCGGATGCCGACATCATTATTTATATCGGCTGCGGTGAGCGCGGTAACGAGATGACCGACGTTTTAAAGGAATTCCCCGAGCTTCACGACCCGAGAACAGGGCTTTCGATAATGAAGCGAACCGTTCTTATCGCAAACACCTCGGATATGCCCGTTGCGGCTCGTGAGGCGTCTATATATACGGGTATTACCATTGCGGAATACTTCAGAGATATGGGCTACAAGGTAGCTATTATCGCCGACTCCACCTCCCGATGGGCAGAGGCGCTTCGTGAAATGTCGGGTCGTCTCGAGGAGATGCCGGGTGAGGAGGGCTATCCTGCTTACCTTTCGACGAGGCTTGCCGAATTCTACGAGCGTGCAGGCTCGGTCAAGTGTCTTGGCGGTGAGCGCTACGGCGCAATTACCGCTATCGGTGCGGTCTCCCCTCCAGGCGGTGACACGAGTGAGCCCGTCTCACAGGCTACCCTGCGTATCGTCAAGGTATTCTGGGGACTTTCGGCAGAGCTTGCCTACAAGCGCCATTTCCCCGCTATCGACTGGATAAAGAGCTATTCGCTCTATGAAGAGAAGGCACACCGTTACTACAACGAAAAGGTGAGCGACCAGTGGTCGCAGAATATAAGAGAGGTCAAGGCTATTCTCGGTGAGGAAGAAGGACTTCAGGAAATCGTAAGGCTTATCGGCTTCGATGCGCTTGGTGAAAAGGACAGAGTTACCCTTGAGTGCGCACGCTCGATAAGAGAGGACTTTTTACAGCAGGACTCCTTCAGAGAGGTTGACCGCTACACCTCCTCCTTCAAGCAGAGTGATATGCTCTCGGCTATTCTCGCTTGGTA
This sequence comes from Eubacteriales bacterium, assembly GCA_045631145.1. GTDB lineage: Bacteria > Bacillota > Clostridia > Oscillospirales > SIG627 > RGIG6353. Next base: position 1,568 of record JAZQUE010000098.1, on the reverse strand, counting down.
CAAGGGCAGTCTTTCGGCACTGAAGCTCGGCGCTACCTACAAGAAGATTATGTCGATGAAGGTGCTCGAAAAAATTGCGAAGATGAAGTACGAGCCCGAGGAAAGCTGGAAGGAATACTTCAGGGCGATAAACGACGAGATGATAAGTGAATTTTCCGAAATTACGTCGGGAGGTGACGAAAATTGAAGAAGGACTACAAAACGATAAAGGAAGCCGTCGGGCCTCTTATGCTCGTTGAGTGCGTTGACGACGTAAAGTACTACGAGATTGTCGAAATCATTCAGGCAGACGGCTCGAAAAGGCTCGGTCGAGTTCTTGAAATCAAGGATAGAACTGCCGTAGTTCAGCTCTTCGAGAGCTCTGCGGGGCTTCAGCTTTCAACCTCGAAGGCAAGATTTCTCGGCCACGGACTTGAGCTTGCTGTTTCAAGAGATATGATAGGTCGAGTATTCGACGGTATGGGAAACCCCATTGACGGCGGTGAGAAAATCGTTGCAGAAAGATACGACGACATCAACGGCGAGCCCATCAACCCTGCGGCGAGAGACTATCCTGCCGAATTTATCGAAACGGGTATTTCCGCTATCGACGGACTTAACACCCTCGTCAGAGGTCAGAAGCTTCCCATCTTCTCGGGCTCGGGTCTCCCCCACGCAAACCTCGCCGCACAGATTGCAAGGCAGGCGAAGGTAAAGGGCACGAATGATGAATTTGCGGTGGTTTTTGCCGCTATCGGTATCACCTTCGAGGAAGCGCAGTTCTTCGTTGAGGACTTCAAGAAGACGGGCTCTATCGAGCGCTCGGTGCTCTTTATGAACCTTGCCGATGCTCCTGCGGTTGAAAGAATTGCAACACCCAGAATGGCTATCACCTGCGCCGAATACCTCGCATACGAGCTCGGTATGCACGTGCTCGTCATTCTCACAGACCTGACTAACTACGCCGAGGCGCTTCGTGAGGTTTCGGCAGCAAGAAAAGAAGTACCCGGCAGACGAGGATATCCGGGTTACCTCTACACCGACCTTGCTACCCTCTATGAGAGAGCAGGCCGTATCAACGGTAAGAAGGGCTCTATCACACAGATTCCCATTCTGACTATGCCCGAGGATGACAAGACGCATCCCATTCCCGACCTTACGGGATATATAACAGAGGGACAGATCATTCTCTCCCGTGAGCTTTATATGAAGGGCTATGAGCCTCCCATCGACGTTCTCCCCTCCCTTTCGAGACTTAAAAACAAGGGTATCGGCAAGGACAAGACGAGAGAGGACCACGCCGACACGATGAATCAGATATTCTCGGCATATGCGAGAGGTAAGGATGCGGGAGAGCTTGCGGTAATTCTCGGCGAGTCGGCTCTTTCCGAGATGGACAGAAAATATGCGAAGTTCTCGGAGGAGTTCGAGAAGCTCTACATTGCGCAGGGCTACGACACCGACAGAACGATAGAGGAAACGCTCGACATCGGCTGGAAGCTTCTTTCCATTCTTCCGAATTCCGAGCTCAAGCGTATCCGTCCCGAATATATCGAAAAGTATCTCAAGAGATAAGAGGCGGTTTATAT
>JAZQUE010000097.1:0-2936 GCA_045631145.1 Eubacteriales bacterium | reverse complement strand
CTTCTTTCAGGACTAACTCGCACGCCTTGACTTTGAATTCTTTGCTGAAAGTTCGTTTCATTGTGAACACCTCTCTAAATGTATTATATCATTCACTCTTTGTTGTGTCCACTTTTACTATACAACTTTCCAATATTCATTATTCAATATTCATTACAAAGAAATTCTTGACAAACCTTAAAAGATATGCTATACTCTCTATATTCAAGATAAAGACTTTGACGAAGAGTTTATCAAAATTACCTTCTACAGAGAGACGGCGGATGGTGTGAGCCGTTGAGGGCGTTTGATATTTGTAGCTTCCGAGTCGGGAGGAAGAAAGGTTCTCCGAGTAGACCCTCCTCGTGATTGCTGCGTTAATGCATAGGAATTGTTTGATTCCAAGGAGTGGCGATTTTTCGCAACTTGAGTGGTACCGCGGGCGGTGAATTTACGCTCGTCTCAAGGATCATATCTTTGGGACGAGCTTTTTTGTCCCTATTTTCGGAGGTAAACAATGAAAGGAACTTCGCTTGATTTCAAAATCAAGGAAATGGCAGAACGAATAAAGGAGCTAAGAGACATTCAGGGTATGTCTGTCAAGGAGATGGCTCGTGCCGCCGACGTGTCGGTAGAGGAATACGAGGCGTCCGAAAAGGGCGAAAAGGACCTCACCTTCGCCTTTATATACCGTTGTGCACAGGCTCTCGACGTTGACGTCACCGACATCATCGAGGGTAAGAGCCCTACTCTTAAAAGCTATACGGTCACCCGTCGAGGTATGGGGCAGAAGATTGAGGAAGCGCATCAGATGACCTACTACAATCTCGCCTCCTCCTTCAAGAACAGAATTGCCGAGCCCCTTTACGTCAGGGCTACCTATACGAAGGATATTCCCGACAGCGAGATTGAGGTAACTACCCACTCGGGTCAGGAATGCGACATCGTAATCGAGGGCTCGCTCAAGGTAAAGGTAGGAAACCATACCGAAATTCTCGAGGCGGGCGACAGTATCTACTACAACAGCTCCACTCCTCACGGAATGGTAGCGGTAAACGGCAAAGACTGTCTCTTCTATGCGATAGTTCTGAACCCGACGGGAGAGCCCATTCCCGAGCTCACTCCCGTAAAGGCGGTGTCCACCGAGAGAAAGCTTCCGAAGGACAACGAGGAAAGAGCATACCGCAAGTTCATCGACACCATCGAGGACGAGAACGGAACTCCCACCTCCATCACCTTCAAGAACGAGGGTGAGTTCAACTTTGCCTTCGATATCGTTGACGCTATTGCAGACAGAGAGCCCGACAGACTCGCTATGTTACATATTTCGCTTGATAAGACAGAGAGAAGATTCACCTTCAAGGATATGAAGAAGTTCTCGAATCAGGCGGCGAACTACTTCAAGTCGCTCGGCATCAAGAAGGGCGACAGAGTAATGCTCATCTTAAAGCGCCACTATCAGTTCTGGATAGCGATGCTCGGACTTCACAAGCTCGGCGCTATCGCCATTCCCGCAACCAATCAGCTTCAGGAGCACGACCTTGAATACCGCTTCAATGCGGCAGGCGTTTCGACGATAATCTGTACCGCCGACGGCAAGGTGGCAGGCGAGGTTGAGCTCGCCGCCGAAAAGGCTCCTTCACTTATACATAAGATAATAGTAAACGGTAAACGTAACGGCTGGAGAGACTTCGACGAGGAAAGACAGCTCTTCTCGACACACTTCAGTCGCACCGAGGACTCCCCCAAGGGCGACGACCTGATGATAATGTACTTCACGTCGGGCACGACGGGATATCCCAAGATTGCCGCCCACTCCTGCAAGTACGCGCTCGGTCACTTCCATACTGCGAAGTATTGGCATACGGTTGACCCCGACGGACTTCACCTCACTATTTCGGATACGGGCTGGGCAAAGGCTATGTGGGGTAAATTCTACGGTCAGTGGATATGCGAGGCGGGACTTTTCGTCTACGACTTCGACCGCTTTGATGCCGCAGATATTCTCCCGATGTTTGCAAAGCACAAGATAACCACCTTCTGCGCACCTCCCACGATGCTCAGAATGATGGTAAAGGAAGATATTTCAAAATACGACCTCTCCTCCGTCAAGCATATGACGACGGCGGGCGAGGCACTCAACCCCGAGGTTTATCATCAGTTTGAAAGGCTCACGGGACTTCAGATACTCGAGGGCTTCGGACAGACCGAAAGTACGATGATTATAGGAAATCTCGTAGGCGCATCCCACAAGATTGGCTCTATGGGTAAGCCTGCTCCTATCTATGACGTTCACCTTCTCGATGCCGACGGAAACGACGTTCCCGACGGTGAATCGGGCGAGATATGCGTAAGAGTAGCGGAGGGCGCGCCCTGCGGACTCTTCCTCGGCTACTACGGAAGCGAAGAAAAGACCCGCGAGGTATGGCACGACGGCTACTACCATACGGGCGACGTCGCTTGGCGTGACGAGGACGGCTTCTTCTGGTACGTCGGACGTACCGACGACGTTATCAAGTCGTCGGGCTACCGCATCGGCCCGTTTGAGATAGAGAGCGTTATTATGGAGCTTCCCTACGTTCTTGAATGCGGAGTTTCCGCCGCACCCGACGAGGTAAGAGGTCAGGTAGTCAAGGCGAGCATCGTTCTCGTCAAGGGTACTGAACCCACCGAGGAATTAAAGAAGGAAATTCAGGAATACGTCAAAAAGCACACCGCACCCTACAAATATCCGAGAATAGTAGTGTTCCGCGACGAGCTTCCCAAGACTATCAGCGGAAAGATACAGAGAAACAAATTATAATGAAAATTGAAAATTGAAGAATGAAGAATTTAGGAAATTTTGCTAAAGCAAAATTATGATTAATCGTAAATTTGCCTTTGGCAAATTGTCCATAATTATTCAAGAAACTTGTCAAGATTAGTGGACAGATAAAAGAGTGAAAAAATGATTAGGG
>JAZQUE010000096.1:0-11613 GCA_045631145.1 Eubacteriales bacterium | reverse complement strand
AAAATGTTATGAGGTGCTTACACTCATAACACTCGTCATAAATGATAGCACTCCACATATGTGACAGTCGAATACATATTCTGCATTCAACCAACCTGCAAGGATAAGGGACTCCTTACAGACTTCGGCAACAGCTCCTTTCACCGACCTGCTCCCTTGCAATAACGTCGGGTACTTATAGATGATGCGCCTCTATCTGAAAACATATTAACAAAAATATCACATTTTGTCAACATTTTTTTGAATTTTGTCACAAATTCTGTAAAAAAGAAGAATTCGAGCTTTCACTCGAACTCTGCCACAATTCTGTTTACAGCGCTTTAATCAAAACAGTTCTTGCAAACCGTATAACCTCTTCTGAAAAGGTCGTCTATATCCCCTGTAAAGTAGTCGCGGTTTTTCTCCTTTGTTCTTTGACCTGTACCGCAATGCATATAGTGTATTTTCTTTGAATTTACGTTGAGCAAATATGTCTCCGTTGCTTCTTCGTCTTCCTCAATATCATAATAGCTTTCTTCGATATCTTCGGCAACGCCATAGTAATCGTCTTCTGCATCGGTGAACTCCACCGCTTCGGTGCAGGAGACTAAAAGAAACATACATAAAATTAAGCTAATGGCTTTAAATTTCATAAAATCCTCCTTAAAAAATAAAAAGTGCGCAACTCCCGAAAGAGAGTCACGCACTAAAAACGTTTCTGCCCTTCGCTCAGGAGTTGCCACACTCTTAAATACACTATTGTCGAATAAATAAAAGATCAATATGCATACGAGCAAGAGCAAACGCTTTTTACATAGCGTTTGCATACTGATCCTCTAATATTCTTTACAATAGATAAAAAATAGTGTTTTTACACTAAGAATGTGGCATAGAGATTATAGCACACTTTCCATTCTTTTGCAAGTACTAATAAAAAAAGAAGATTTCGGAGATAATTTCTCCGAAATCAACCATACTTCTTACTTCTTACTTATTACTTATTTAACGCTTCCGTCGGCGTTGAAGAGGGGGAGCTTTTCGAGGTAAATAATATCGTCGCGGTCTGCCGCATCGCCCTCGGCGAGTATTGCCATTCTTCCGCAGATGATACCCCCTGCCTTTTCGACGAGAGTTTCCACTGCACGAAGCGACTCGCCCGTCGAGATAACGTCGTCAACAATAAGTATTCTCTTGCCCTTCATCATATTGGCGTCCTCAATATCGAGGTAGAGCTTTTGCTCCTTTGCGGTGGTGATGGAGTTTACGTTTACTTCAAAGACGCCCGTCATATAGAGCTTGGGTGCTTTGCGGGCGAGCATATATTTTTCGTCGCCTGCCTGTCTTGCCATTTCGTGAATAAGGGGAATACCCTTCGCTTCGGCGGTAATTATATAATCGTATTCGGGCGCATTTTCAAGAAGTGCCTTCGCTGATGCGACGGTGAGCTCGGCGTCACCGAAAATTACGAACGCTCCGATATAGAGGTCGTCGGTTACACGGCAAATAGGAAGCTTTCTGTCGATTCCTGCAATCTTAATAGGATAGTAATTCATTTTTATAACTCCTTATCTTTATTTTATAAAATAAAAAGCACGAGAAGTCCGAGAAGTATTCTATATACTCCAAACACCTTGAAGTCGTGTTTTTTAACAAAGCCAACGAGAAACTTTATTGCCAAAAGCGATACTAAAAATGCAGTCACTATTCCGACGGCAAGGTATAAAAGCTCTGCCGAGGTAAAGGAAAAACCGAAGTCGAGGACGAATTTTGTGGTCTTGAGAAGGCTCGCGCCTGCCATAACGGGTACTGCGAGATAGAAGGTGTATTCTGCGGCTACCGTTCTCGACACTCCTATAAGAAGCGCGCCGAGTATGGTTGCGCCCGAGCGTGAAACACCGGGGAAAACGGCGGCGAGCACCTGAAAAGCGCCAATGATAAATGCCGTCTTATAGGTAATCTCGGAAACCTTATTCGCGATGGGTGTTTTTTTATTGAAGGTTTCGACGAGCATAAAGAGTATGCCGAAGATAATGAGTGCAAGAGATACCGAGGTCGCGTTATAGAAGAGGGCGTCGAAGGTATCCTCGAAGAGCACGCCGATAAGTGCTGCGGGAAGGCAGGACACTATAATTTTACCCCAGAGGGAGAAGACGTCCTTTTTAATTTTAGGCTCGTCTTTTTTGAGTCTGAAGGGGAAAAGATTTTTAAAATATGTAACGACTACCGCAAGTATGGCACCAAGCTGAATTACAACGAGGAAGACGTCGTAAAACTCGGGGGTGACGTCGAGGGGGAAAAACTCGTTGAAGAGTATCATATGGCCCGTACTGCTGACGGGGAGCCACTCGGTAATACCCTCTATAATACCGACGAGTACAATCAGAAGTAGATTCATAAAGCACCTCATAGGTTTATTTTAGTTTAATTATATACCATATCTATTCATTTGTCAAAAGAAACTTGACCGAAAAGAAGAGTTATAGTATAATTAGAGCCGAAGGAAAGGAGAAATGATATGAATAAAAAAATTATAAATAAAAAAGACCTCGTTATCATACTCTCCATTCTCTTTATTGCTCTTATACTTTCTTTCTTCGGTCAAAGCGGTGACGTGGTAGAAATAACTGTAGAGAGAAAAACGGTTGCCGTCTACCCTCTCGGAAAGCCCTTTGAAATAAATCTCGGCAACGGTGTCACCATTTCGGGTGACGGTGAATACGCCTACTTCTCCCATTCCGACTGTCCCGACAAGGTTTGCATAAACACCGGCAAGCTCTCACTCTCGGGTGAATGGGCGGCGTGTCTTCCGAACAAGACTGTAATAAAAATAAAGGGGAAGGACGGCGGAGCCGATACGGTGAGTTAAAATGAACACGAAAAGGCTTACTCTTACTGCCCTCCTCGCCTCTCTCGCCCTGGTTCTCTCCTTCGTTGAGGGACAGTTTATAATAATTCCCGCCTGCCCCGGTGTGAAGCTCGGGCTATCAAATATTGCGGTGATGTTTTCGTTGCTGTTTATCGACAGGAAGACGGCGTTCGGCATTGCCGTCGTGAAGGCGCTCTTCGCCCTTGCGACGAGAGGTGCTATGGCAGGCGCGCTCTCTCTTACGGGAGGCGTTTTCTCGATAGCGGTTATTTCTCTTTTGCTTTTATATAAGGGGGCAACGCTATCCCTCATTTCGCTCTCGGGGGCGCTTTCTCACAACCTTGCTCAGTTCACTCTCGTGCGCTTCGTTTACGGCGGAGCTTCGTTTTTACCCTATCTGCCACTCCTTATCGTTGCGGGTGCGGTATTCGGAATAATGAACGCTTTACTCTTGAAGGCGGTAACGCCTGCCTTCAGAAAAATATGGAGAAAAGAATGAAAAAGCTTATTTTTCTTTTACCCCTCCTTCTGCTTATCTCCTGCTCCGAGAAAAGATACTCGGAGGAGATTTTCGGCTACTTCGATACGGTAGTGTCGGTTGACGGATATTTCGACAGCAAAAAGGACTTTGACGAAGCCTACTCAATAGTAGTCGATACCCTTCGCGAATATCACGAGGCCTTCGACATTCACGGCGGGGGCGAGCTTCAGCGACTCAACGAGGAAAGAGCTCTTACGGTGAGCGACGAGTTGAAGGACGCTATCCTTTTCGGAATAGAGGCGGAAAGAAGGACGAACGGCTACTGCAATATTGCGCTCGGCTCGGTAATCTCGCTATGGCACGAGGCAAGAGAGGCTGATGTGCATTATCTCCCGAGCAAGAATACTCTTATTCAGGCGGGAGAGCATACGGATATAGAAAACATACTGATTGAAGGAAGCAAGATAACGCTTCTCGACGACGCTCTCACCCTCGACCTCGGTGCTGTTTCAAAGGGCTACGTTGCAGATATTCTGAGGGAAAGGCTCGAAAAAGAGGGCTATGACAACGTGATAGTAAATCTCGGAGGAAACGTGCTCGTGCTTGGCGACAAGGACGGCGAAGGATGGAGAGTAGGAGTGCAGAACCCCGAAGGCGAAGGTCTTGTCGGGACGGTGAGCGTTACGGACTCCTCTCTCGTCACAAGCGGAAGCTATCAGAGATATTTTGAATTTGAAAATAAAAAATACCATCACATAATCTCCCCTGACACCCTCTACCCTGCCGACGAGTATCTCTCGGTAACCGTCCTATACAGCGAGAGCAGATGGGCAGACGCTCTCTCGACGGCTCTCTTTTCGGTGAGTATCGAGAACGGAAAGAAAATTCTCTCGGACTTTGAGGGAATAGGCGTTTTATGGATAACTAAAAACGGTGAAAAAATTTACTACGGAAGCCTTGAAAAATAGGGCTTCCGTATTGACTTTCGAATGAAAACTTCGGCTTTGCCAGTAGTTATCATTTGAAATAAAAAGAAAGGTTTTGACTTAAAAGTCAAAACCTTTCTTTTATAAATTCTACTATTCTCTCACTGTCGTGCTCGGAAATCTTGCCCTGTGCATATCCGCCCTTGCCGCCGCCCTTGCCGTTAAAAGCGGTATTGAGTACTTTTACGGTGTCGGAAACCTCTCCTTCGTCAAAGGAAACGACGTAGAGATGTCCTTCGTCGGCTTTTGAAAGTAAAATGTTTTTACCGCCAACCTCGTTTGCAACGTATCTTAGCTCGTCGTAGCCGACGTTCTCGATAAAGGCGACCCTTATTTCTCCGTAAGACACAGGAGAAAAGCTCAAAAGGGCAAGCTTTTTCTTAAGAGCACTTTTCTCCGCCCTCTCGCTCTGAAGGGCGTCGGAAAGTCGCTTTACCGCATCGACTGTCTCTTCCCTCTTTGCAGAGAGCATCGACATCAAGGCTTTATTAGAAGAGTTCAAAAAGGCATAATCTCTGTATGCGTTTCTTCCTGCCGTCATCTCTATACGAGTGCCCTTCTTATAGGACATAAAGCTCAAAATCTTGATTATACCTATTTCGCCCGTCGTTCTCGGGTGAGGTGCACAGCAGGCGCAGACGTCAACGCCCTCGATAGTAATAATTCGGATACCCTCTTTTATATCAATCTTGCTTCGGCAATTAAGCCCGTCGAGGCTATCGGGAAAGGAGACGGTGATGGGCATATTACGCCAGACGGCGAGGTTTGCCTCCTCCTCTACCCTCTTTACGTCGCTTTCGGCAAGTGTGCCGTCGAAATCGACTGTCATCGTGCTCTCACTCATATGAAAGCCGACGTTATTATATCCGAAAAGAGAGTGTACCACGCCCGACACGATATGCTCGCCTGCGTGGGACTGCATACGGGAAAAGCGCGTTTCGAAGTCGAGCTTTCCTTCAACCGTTTTCCCGACAGCTATCGGCTCTCCCGTCTTGTGTATAACCTCGCCATCTCGCTCAAAAACGTCAATGACCTCGATGCCGTCGAGAGTGCCCTTATCGGCGCTCTGTCCTCCCCCTTCGGGAAAGAAGGCGGTCTTATCGAGGGTTATTTCGTAGTAGCCGTTCTTTTCGGCAGAGGAGATAACCGTTGCGGAAAACTCCTTTATATAAGAGTCTGTTTCGTAAAGCTTAATCATTTTTTATCCTCTCAAAATTACATTCTGTCGCCAAAAACCTTTTTATTTCCTCTTTGTCGGAAAGGTTAGAATAGGCAAGGAGAAGCTTTGCCCACGCCGTCTCAAGAGTCGTGCCGTAGAGGAAATTTACCCTTCCTGACGACATCCGTCTCACGCTCTCGTAGACCTCCCCCTCGCTTTTTGCGGGAGAGAGATAGAGGTCAACGCCCTTTTTCGAAAGCGAGAGTACGCCCTCGGCGTTTGCCGTACCCGAATGGTAGGTCGAATGAAGAATAGCGGAATAGCCCGACACGTCGATATCGTAGCTCATTCCGACAAAAGGCGTAATTAAAACAACCGACGCCGTAAGCTTTATTTCTCCCTCAAAAAAGCGCTTTCTCTTTTCCTTCGGGTAAAGGGAATTTATTTTTTCAAAGGTCTCGCCCGAGAGCTCGGTCAAGTCTATCATACCGACGCTCGTAAAGTCCTCCGAGTAGCTTCTGCACTGCTCGAGTCGGGAGGCGAGGTGAAGATAAACTCTGCCGTCGGAAATATTCTTATAGACCGCAAAAACGCCTGCCGTAATACCTCGCACGATACACTCGACGGCATAAAAAAGGTTATCGATACCGTTCGAGCGGGGTGAGTGAAGCGGAGCGTTGGCCGATACGAAAAAGACGGGAATATCGGTATCTGCAAGAATAAAAGAGAAAAGAGACGCCGTAAATGCAAGCGTATCGGTGCCGTGAAGGAAAATCACGCCGTCAAACGTATCTCTTCCTATATTCTTTTTATAAACCGAAAGTATTCTGCCGAGATCTTCCACCGTCATATTTTCACTTAAAATAAAGAGGCTTTCGGTGAGGGTAAACTCTACCTCTCTTTTCCCCCTCAGAGAATAATATTTCTCAAAAATGCGTGAGGTTGCGCTCTCGCTCACGTCGAGCGTTCCCTCCTCGGTGGTGGCGGTGGTAATAGTTCCGCCGACGGGAATAACGAGTATTTTCATATTCTACCTAAAGGTCGGCGGGAGAGTGACTCTCCCGCCAACAAATTATTTCATTTTTGCTTCAAGTCTTTCCTTGATGACCTTAGGGTCGCCTGCGCCCTTCAGCTCCTTCATACATGCGCCAAAGAGTGCCTGAATAGCCTTGGTCTTACCGTTCTTGTAGTCGGCAACCGCAGCACCGTTCTCGGCGATTACCTTGTCGAGAACGCTGTCGATAAGTGAGGTATCGACCGCTCTGTCGAACGCCATCTTCTTGACGTACTCGGTGGGGTTAACGCCTTCTTCTACCATAGCGATGAGAACCTTCTTTGCGGAAATTCTGTTTATCTTGCCACTGTCTACCATCTTGATAAGAGTAGCAAGCTCCTCTGCGGTGACCTCAAGCTCACCGAGAGTCTTTCCGTCCTTACGGAGAACTCCCGCACAGTCGGTGAGTATCCACGCAGATGCGTCCTTCGCGTTACAGCCGAGTGCCACAACGTCGTCGAGAAGCTTCGATATCATCTGGTTGGAGACGAGCATCTCTATTTCCTTCTCGCCGATGCCTGCAAGGCGGTATTCCTCAGATTTCTCATCAAGCTCGGCAGGCTTCTTCGCCTTTATCTCTTCAAGCCACTCGTCGCTTATAACGATGGGCATAAGGTTGGGGTCGGGGAAATAACGGTAGTCGGCTTCGGTTTCCTTATTACGCATAGCGAAGGTCTTACCGCTTGCGTCGTCGAAGCGTCTCGTTTCCTGAACGAGCTCCTCGAGCTCGAACTCGATAGCGTCGATATGACGCTGTGCTTCGTAGCGGATAGCCTTTTCTATTGCCTCGAAGGAAGCCATATTCTTAATCTCGGTACGGACTCCGAATTCGCTCGAGCCCTCGGGACGAACAGAAATGTTAACGTCGCATCTCATTGCGCCCTCTTCACATTCCGAAATACCTGCGAGGCGGAACATACTCTTGAGCTTATTGAGGTAAACGACTACCTCCTCGGCGCTTCTGAAGTCGGGCTGTGTTACGATTTCGATAAGAGGTACGCTTGTACGGTTGAAGTCAACGAAGGAAGAATTTCCTCCGTGAACGAGCTTACCTGCGTCCTCCTCCATATGAATCTGCTTGATTCTGATGTCTCTCGTACCCTCCGAGGTTTTGAGGGTGACAAGTCCGTTCGTACAGATAGGATGGTTAAGCTGTGTTATCTGATAGGCTGCGGGAAGGTCGGGATAGTAGTAATTCTTCTTGTCAAAGGTAACGTAGCGACCTATTTCGCAGTTGAGCATAAGTCCTGCGGTAACTGCAAGCTCTACTACCCTTTTGTTCATAACGGGAAGCATTCCGGGCATACCTGCACAGGCAGGGCATACGCAGTCGTTAGGCTCCTTCGCCGAGGAATGTCCTCCGCAGGAGCAGAATATCTTTGATTCGGTGGAAAGCTCAACGTGAGTTTCAAGACCGATAACTATTTCGTATTTCATATCACTCACCCTTCCTTTCCGCAAGGCTCAAAAGCGTTTTTTCGTCGAAATGCTTGCCGATGAGCTGAACTCCCGACACCGCAAGAGCGGGACATCCGACGAGGTTTGCAAGAGAGGTAAATACGCTCTCCTCGGCTACTCTTTCAAAGGCATCCTTGATATCGTACTCCTCTACCGCAGTCTTCGACATAACGGGAGCGAGAAGTGCGTCGTAGCTTCCGAATACTTCCTTTATTTTCTCGGCTACCACTCGTCTTATGCGAAGCGACTTATCGTAGCAGTCCTTATATCTGTTTTTCGAGAGTACGTCGGAGCCGTAGAGAATAACTGTCTTCGTAAGGAAGTTAAAGCCTTCGCTTCTCGACTTCGAGTAGAGCTCGTCGATATTCTTATATTCCTTCGTGCGATAGCCGTATTTCACGCCGTCGTAGCGGGAAAGGTTATTACAGGTCTCGGCAGAGGAAAGGATAGTATAGGCAATATTTGCCGTATCGAATATATCGAGGCTTATCTCCTCGACCTCGACTCCCTTCTCACGAAGCGAGTCGGCAAACGCCTTAATCTTACCCTTCACCTCGTCGTCAGCTTTCTCGAAAAGCTCCCTCACTATTGCAACCTTTTTGCCCTTAACGTCGGTTTTTTCAAAGGAGTAGCTTTCGTTTTTAAGAGAAGTTCCGTCCTTTTCGTCGTGTCCCGAGATTACCGAGAGCACCTCTCTTATATCCTCGGCAGAGGAGGAGTAAACGCCAACCTGCTCGCCCGATGCGGCGGTGGAAATAACGCCGTAGCGTGAAACCGTGCCGTAGGTGGGCTTAATAAAGAGTGTGTCTGTAGCTGCCGCCGAGCGTCTCGGTGAGCCGTTCATATCGACTCCGAGTGCCGCCTTTACCTCGCCGTTTTTAACGAGGGTTGCGGCAGAGAGAGCCTTACCCGAAAACTCGCCCGCAAGGTCGAGAGAGAACTCACCGACCTCCGTTTTGCCCGAAATCTCATATCCTTTTTCTTCAAGGCGTGTTACCGCCTCGGCGGAAAAGAGTGGTTTAAAGCCCTCGAGTATCTTCGAGCCTGCTTTTGCTTCATAGCCTTTTACAAGGAGCATATCGTCAACTGCGATATTGCCCTTGTCGTTTATCTTAACTGAATAGTATTTCATATTTTTCACCTCACTTCACGAGTCTCGGTACCAGCCAGCTGTCCTCGCTTCTCTCGGGTGCGCCCTCGAGAAGACTCTCTCTTGTGAACGGCTGGTGTCTTACGTCCTCACGGAAGACGTTTTCCATCGGCATAACGTGTACCATTTCTTCAACGCCCTCGGTATCAATGCGAGAGAGAAGCGCTTCCTTTTCACGCATTGATGCGAAGGTCTTCTCAACTGCGCTCTCCTCGTCCTCGGTGAGAATGAGCTGATTGAGCTCGGTCATACTCGAGAAGGTGGAGCGCTTACCCTTCGACGACTTTGCAGAAGCGGTGGCTACGCTTCTTGCGGCGAGAGCGTTCGTGCTTCCGAGAAGATGTACGTCCTCAAGCTGCTGGTTCGTTACCTCGCTCGGTGCGCCGAGGAGAAGGTCCTGCGCATTTCCGTTGAGAGGGAATGCGATAACGTCGAGAATTTTTTCCTCGTCGGTGAGAAGCATTACCATTCGGTCAATACCGGGTGCCATACCTGCGTGAGGCGGTGCACCGTACTGGAATGCGGTATAAAGTGCGTTAAATCTCTTTTTAAGCTCGTCCTCGCCGTAGCCTGCGATAGAGAAGGCTTTCTTCATTATATCTACGTCGTGGTTTCTTACTGCACCCGACGCAAGCTCAATTCCGTTACAAACGAGGTCGTACTGATATGCGAGAACCTCGGTGGGATCCTTCGTAAGAAGGGCTTCCATACCGCCCTGAGGCATCGAGAAGGGGTTGTGTGTGAATATAGTGTCTCCCGTCTCCTCGTCGAGCTCGTACATCGGGAAGTCGACGACGAAGCAGAACTCAAAGGCATCGTCACGGATAAGGTCGAGCTGATCCTTTCTTGCAAGGTAGCTTCTTATCATACCTGCCTTCTTTTCGGTGTCGTTCTTCTTATCGTCGCAGATGAAGAAGAGCGTTTCGCCCTCTTTTACACCCGTAAGGGTCTTTATCTCCTCCTTCTTTTCGTCGGAGAGGAATTTAGCGATAGGGCCGAGGAATACTCCGTCCTTGAGGGTGATATATCCAAGACCGCCAAGTCCCACCTCGGTGGAGGTCGCAAACTTGAGGGAGTCTTCAAAAAACTTCTTCGATTTGCCCGTACAGTCGGCAACGATACCTCTGACGGGTCTGCCCTTGAATGCGGGGAAATCAACGCCCTCAAAGAATGAAGTGAGGTCGCAGATGATAAGGGGGTTGCGAAGGTCGGGCTTATCCGAGCCGTAGTACATCATAGCGTCGGCATAGGTGATACGACGGAAGGGCTTCTCGGTAACTTTTTTATCCGAGAAGGTCTTGAAGGTATCGTATATTACGTCCTCGCACACCTCGAGCACCTCGTCCTGCGTTGCGAAAGCCATTTCGAAGTCAAGCTGATAGAATTCACCGGGTGAACGGTCGGCACGGGCATCCTCGTCTCTGAAGCAGGGAGCTATCTGGAAATATCTGTCGAAGCCCGACACCATAAGAAGCTGTTTGAACTGCTGGGGCGCTTGGGGAAGCGCATAGAATTTTCCCGGGTGCTTACGGCTGGGCACGAGGAAGTCACGCGCGCCCTCGGGAGAGGATGCGGTGAGAATGGGGGTCTGCATATCGAGGAAATCTTTTTCCTCCATCTTATTGCGAAGATGCTTTATAATTCTCGAACGAATAACGAGATTTTCGTGGTTTTTGGGGTTACGAAGGTCGAGATAACGGTATTTGAGACGAAGCTCGTCCTTGCTTTGACGTGAGGCTCTTACCTCAAAGGGAAGCATATTATGGCTCTTGCCGAGTACCTTAAGACTGTCGGCAACAAGCTCCACCTCGCCCGTCGCAATCTTCTCGTTTACCGTTTCGGGGTCTCGCTTTTCGACCTTACCGCTTACTGAGATTACAGTCTCGCGGTTTACGTTTTCAAGTAGCTTTTCATCGTGAACGACAACCTGCGTCACACCCGTATAGTCACGGATATCAACGAAGATAACACCGCCGTGGTCGCGTATTACGTCAACCCAGCCCGCAAGCTCAACGGTAGTTCCGATATGAGTGTCGCGAATGTCGTTACAATGCATTGTTCTGTACATACTGTTTACCTCCTGAAGTTTCCCGAAGAAAAAAAATAAGCCCCGGGAATAATATTATTCCCGGGACGAGCAATTTTTAAAAATTTACCCGCGGTGCCACCCGCATTGATACACCGAAGGCGTATCCTCTTTTAGTATTAAATTATAAATTCGGAGTGTTCCCAAGTCTACTACTCATCTGAAATGCGCTTTCAGTCAATGACGCATTCTCCCTGACAGACTTTCCACAAAAACCGAGTCTCCGATGATATTATAGCAAGAAACATCATTTTTGTCAATAAGAAATTTGTGGAAGTGAAAATCAAAAAATATAAAAATGGTATTGAAAAAAAATAATTAATGTGATATACTTATCGGGTAATGAGCCGGTGTGATGGAATTGGCAGACGTACGGGACTCAAAATCCCGCGGT
>JAZQUE010000095.1:0-1180 GCA_045631145.1 Eubacteriales bacterium | reverse complement strand
TATGCAAAGAACCTCGTAAGAGCCTGTGATATGCTTTGCTCGATTATGGCAGAATTTGAGAATTTCAAGAAGTCGAAGAATATCCGCAACCTCGTAATCGCCTGCAACGACGTTGAAGAAGATTGCGATAAGCTCTATCTTTGTACAATGCGCGAGCTTACGAAAAATTCAACCGACGTTCTGAGGACGTTATCGTGGTATAAAATCTACGATTGCTTTGAAGCGTGTGCAGATGCCTGTGAGCACGTCAGCGAATGTGTCGGCTCGATTATTATGAAGAATACCTGATATAAAAGGTAATAAAAGAAATTATTGACAATTTATATAAAGCGTACTATAATATTAATAATATTTGAGGGAGTAATTCCACGCTACGTGCGGAAAGTCAACATCGTGACGGCACTGCCGTCTGGCTTTTCGGTAAAGAATGAGACTCATATACGGCGTGCCGTATATGAGCTTTTTTTATAGTTATAATAACCTTAAAGGAGGATATTAAGTGAAAGATTATTTGTGTGACTCAAAAGAGGTTCTCGAGAGGCTTTCTTCCTCGGAGGACGGACTATCGACCGAGGATGCTAAAAAGAGGCTTGAAGAGAACGGCCCGAACAAGCTCAAGGAAGGCGAAAAGGAGAGTCTCGTCAAGCGCTTTTTAAAACAGCTTGCAGAGCCGATGACTATCATACTCATCGTTGCCGCCATCATTTCGGCAGGCGTTGAAATCTATAACGGTATAGCGCAAAATCATTGGGAGTTTCCCGCCGACGTCGTTATAATAATGGCAGTAGTCATCATCAACGCTATCCTCGGAGTATTTCAGGAAAGTAAAGCCGAAAAAGCAATAGAAGCACTTCAGGAAATGTCGAAGGCGCAAAGTAAGGTCATTCGCGACGGAAAGCAGATACTCATTCCCAGCGAAGAGCTCGTCGTCGGTGACGTAATAGTCCTCGAGGCAGGAGACGCCGTCCCCGCAGACGCCAGAATAATCGAATGTGCGTCTATGAAGATTGAGGAAGCGGCTCTGACGGGTGAATCAGTTCCCGTAGATAAAAAGGAAGAACCTCTGACGGCAGGAGAGAACGGCGACGTTTCTCTCGGCGACCGTAAGAATATGGTATTTATGGGTTCGACAGTCGTCTACGGACGAGGAAGGGCAGTTGTCGTCGCGACTGGTATGGAT
>JAZQUE010000094.1:0-1993 GCA_045631145.1 Eubacteriales bacterium | reverse complement strand
TACGCTTGAAGACAATGAGCTTGACATAATTCTCGGCGCTTCGATGATGGAGCCCGATATAAGAATAGAAACGAATAAGCTCGGCTTCTGCCGTGAGCACTACGAGAAGATGTTCGGTATGAAGAACCGCCTCTCTCTCGCTCTTATGCTCGAAAGCCACCTTGACGAGCTGATAAAGGGTGTCAGCGGCGGCGGACTTTTCAAGGATAAGTTCACCTCTGCCGTCGATTACCTCGGCTCTCACGCCTCCACCTGCTACGTCTGTAAGCGTATAGAGAACAATTTCGAAAAGATGATAGAATGTGCCGTCATTCTCTGGGAGACCGACGAGGAATTCCGCCGTAAATTCGAAAAAACTCCCTACTTCTGCATACACCACTACGAAAGAATGCTTAAAACCGCCGCTACCTTCGTATCAAAGAAGCGTCGAGGCGACTTCTACTCGGCGGCGTCGGCAATCGAAAACGAATACCTCAAGACCTTGAAGGAGGACGTTTCGTGGTTCTGCAAGAAGTTCGACTACCGTTACGACAGTGAGCCCTGGGGCAACTCAAAGGATGCCGTAGAAAGAGCTATAAAAAGTATATATCACTAAAAGCTTTTAGTGATTTTGCCACGGAGCGAATTAGCAAAGTGAGCGAAAATTCAAGCTATGCATCGAACAGTGTGTAAAACAGGGCAATTTCCTTCGGAAATTCACTTTTTATATAATGGAGATTTGCGGGAAGCAAATTAACCTTTATTCTGCACTCTGCATTCAGCACTCGTCATTAAAAAGAGCCTTCGGGCTCTTTTTTTAGTTTCCCTGAACGTCGTAGCAAAGCTTCATAAGGCTATCGCCCATATAGACGTTTTCTACGCTCACCTTTTTACCGGGGATGGATATTTCGGTGTTGGTGAAGTTCCAGAAGCCCTTGACACCCGCATCTGCAAGCACCGAGGCTACCGAAAGAGTCTCGCTTTTCGGAAGGGTAAGAATCGCAATATCGACCTTATTTTCGATACAGAAGCGGTGCGCCTCCGAAACGTTTCTGACGGTGAGATCTGCCACCTCTGTTCCTACAACGTCGGAGCTTACGTCGAAAAGCGCCACGAGGTCAACTCCCGAGCGAGGAAGGGTCGTATGGTTAGCAAGCGCCTGACCGAGACGTCCCACTCCGACAATAATTGCGCTATATCTTTTGGTAACTCCGAGAATTTCGGCAAGATTGTCGCGAAGTATCCTTACGTTGTAGCCGTATCCCTGCTGACCGAAGCCGCCGAAGCAGTTAAGATCCTGTCTTATTTGTGAGGCGGTGACGTTGATAAGCTTTGATAGCTCCTTCGAGGAAATCTTCTCCACTCCGTTCCTCGAAAGCTCCTCAAGGTGTCTGTAATACTTCGGAAGCCTTCTTAAAACGGGTGTCGAAATCTTTTTATCGTTCTTCATTTTTTCTGCTCCTCTTTAATAAAAAGTAAAAGGAAAATTTATGAAATTTCGTGATGTTATTTTTTTAGTTTGGCAAAAAAATGCCAAAGTTTTGCACATTTCCAACAGGGTTTCCCACAGATTTTGACCTTTTGAAACCCAAAAGTGCCTTATTTTGAGACTTTTTAGACAAATTTTTCCACAGCTAGTGGAAAACTCATCTTGACCTTCGGGGCGTTTTTATTTTACGAATTTGTCGTTAACGGGGACTGCATTGAGGGTGATATCAGCACAGTTCCCTGCGAGAAATTCGTAGTACGCCTGCGACGCAATCATCGCCGCATTGTCACCGCAAAGAGAGAGGGGCGGTGCGTAAAACTTCACCTTTTTCTTCCTCGCAAGAGCCTCGACGGTCTGTCTTATGTGAGAGTTTGCGCTCACTCCTCCCGCAAGCACGAGGGTGGGCAGATTAAAGTCGTCAATGGCGTGAGAAAGTCGGTTCTCTATCGTATCGCAAACGGCGGAGGTAAAGCTCGCCGCAACGTCCTCGCGTGATATTTTATCTCCCTTTTGCTCGGCGTTGTG
>JAZQUE010000093.1:0-14255 GCA_045631145.1 Eubacteriales bacterium | reverse complement strand
TCGGGATAGAGAGGAGGCTGCTCGGGAAGGAAGCCTATATTCTTCTTTGCACGCTTCGGATCCTCGAAAACGTCAACTCCGTTTATCACGGCTCTGCCCGAGGTTGCCGAAAGGTAGCCCGTAAGAATGTTCATTGTGGTGCTCTTGCCCGCGCCGTTCGGCCCGAGAAAGCCCATTATTTCGCCGTCAGAAACTGTAAACGAAAGATTGTCAACGGCTGTCTTATCACCGAATTTTTTGGTAACGCCGATTATTTCAATCATTTTTTTCTCCTTGCTTTCACGTTTATAAATCGTTTTAATGATACCAAACAAATATAGACAAATTTTGTACAAAAGACGAATTATACTCATTTATTATACAATTAAAAGCTAAATTGTGCAATATGTTTGACAAATTAAAATTTTTGGAGTATAATATTTTTGACCGAATCGGACGGTTGCGTAGCTAAACCGAAAGGTACGCTATGAGGAAAGTCCGGGCTCCATATGGCAAGGATAACAGGTAACGCCTGCCGAAGGCGACTTCAGGGAAAGTGCAACAGAAATAAACCGCCGTTTTTTAACGGTAAGGATGGAAAGGCGAGGTAAGAGCTCACCGGCGCGGCGGAGACGTCGCGGCCATGTAAACCCTATCCGGAGCAACACCGCAAGAGGCGGAACTTTAGTTCCATATCCGCCTGATAAGTCCTCGAGGGTGGCATGAGATATCGGGCGACCGATATCCAAGATAGATGACCGTACAGGAAAGCTTGCTTTCCGGACAAAACCCGGCTTACAGATTCGGTCGGCTACTTTAAATAAAAGGAGAAAAAATAAAATGTCTGCAAACGAAAACGGAAAAACAATGATGTTCCCCGTCGTTTCCGAGCGTGAGAACGAAATACACAATACTCTTTTTTCTGTCTACGAGGCGCTCTCCTCCAAGGGCTACGACCCCGTAAACCAACTTGTGGGATATTTTATCTCGGAGGACCCCACCTATATCACAAACCACAACAACGCCCGCGCTCTTATCCGTAAGCTCGACCGCGACGAGGTTCTTACGATAATGATTAAAAAATATCTCAATATAGACTGATTCGGAGGATAATATGGCTGACAAAATACTTGAAGGATTTTCAACCTATAAGGGCAAACCCCTTGTAAAAAAGGATAACGTTATCTGCTACGGAGACCCGAACGACAAGGCGGTGCTCGTACTTACGGTGCTGACCTATAAGGAGGTTCACGGAGAACAGATTCCCTCGGATATACTCATACAGGTTCAGAGCACCGACAAAAATCTGCCCATCGTCGAGCGAAGTCTCAAGCAGGGTATGAAAAAGGGACTTTTCGAAGCCCTCGACTACGGAGCTTCCTGGCTCGAAAACGCACTCAATTAAAAGTAATAAAAAACAAGGTTTTGACCTCGGTCAAAACCTTATTTTTTATTTCTTCTTTTCAAGAGTAAAGGAAAATTCGCAATATACGCCTTCCTCCGACTTGACCCACATTTCCTCGCCGTGTTGGTCTATGATGGCTTTGGAAATATAAAGCCCAAGTCCCATTCCCGTTTTATCGAGTCCTCTTGAACGGTCGGACTTATAAAAACGGTCGAAGACGTGAGGAGTATCCTCGGCAGATATTCCCTTTCCGCTGTTTCTGACGGTAACTACCGTCTTTTTGTCGGTGGAATGCACCTTCACCGAAAGCTCGCCTTTATCGTCCGAAAACTTCACGGCGTTATCAATGAGGTTATAAAGCACCTGATGTATTGCGTCTCCGTCGGCATAGACCGACATATTGTCGTCGTCGCACTCGAAGGTTACCTCAAGCTTCTTTTCCTCTATTCTCGCCTCACAGGAAATGAGCACCTGACGGGCAAGCTCACAGATATCGAATACCGTCTTATTATATTTACGGGAGCCCGACTCAAGCCTCGTTATATCGAGAAGCGAATTTACAAGCCTTGCAAGGCGCTTGACCTCGCTTTGAACGATTTCAAGGTAATACGAGGTCTTGTCCTCGGGTATTGCTCCCGAAAGGATACCGTCGATAAAGCCCGAAATCGTAGTCATCGGCGTTCTGAGGTCGTGAGAGACGTTGGAGAGGAACATACTTCTGTTTTCCTCAAGCTTCTCGAGGCTTCCCGCCATATTGTTAAATGCGGTGGCTAGCTCGGCAACCTCGTCGTTTCCTCTGACGGGAACTCTGACGTTAAATTTCCCCTTCGCAAAGCTCTTTGCGGCGTAGCTCATCTCCTTTAAAGGTCTCGAAATACGCTCGCTTACGAAGTAGATAGCGAGAATAGATACGAGGAATATCCAAAGAAGCGTCATTATAAAGTGACCTCCGAGTCTCTCAAAGATGGGGTTCGTCATCTTAGAGGACACGAAAATCGCACCTGCGTTGCTTTCTGCGTTATAGTCAACCTGACCCGTCGGTATGACGTTGACGGGGCGAATAACGTTTATATGCTCCTCGTCGAAAATTCCGCCGAGGTCGGAGAAAAGATAGTCCTCCGAAATATAGCCCTCAACAAGAATGCTCGACACGCTTTCGGGAATTTTACCCGAGGCGTTATCGCTCGAAACGAGCACCCGTCCGCTGCTGTCGGTAATAAATATTACCGCGTCGATACTGCTTGCATTTTTATTTAAAATATCAACTATATATCCGTCGTCCATCGACACGATGTTATAAAGTGGAAGTCTGGAGACCGACATTATTCCGTTGACGGTGGAATAGATGCTCTCTGCGGTATCCTCCATCGAGTCCTTCTTCAAATCAAAGACGTAGTCATTGATAAGAGAGGCGGTGATGAGCGTCAGAGCAGTAAAGCTGACGAGTACGATTACCATAAAGGTAAAGATGTACTTACTGAATATGTTTTTATACATAAATCTTTATAAAAGCTCGAATTTGTAGCCGACGCCCCATACAGTCTTTAAATTCCACTTGTCGCTGACACCCTCAAGCTTTTCTCTGAGCCTCTTTATGTGAACGTCAACCGTTCTCGAGTCGCCGAGGTAATCGAAGCCCCAGACCTTGTCGAGAAGCTGGTCGCGGGTGAATACTCTGTTATAGTTCGATGCAAGGAAGTAGAGAAGCTCGAGCTCCTTCGGGGGAATGTCGATAACCTTTCCCTGAAGCTTCAGCTCGTACTTGCGAAGGCTTATTTCGATGTTATCGAACTTTACCGCCTCGTCCTCGTCTCCTCTGTCACGGGAGGTATAACGGCGAAGCACCGCCTTTACTCTCGCGGAAATCTCCTTGGTATCAAAGGGCTTTACGATAAAGTCGTCGGCACCAAGCTCAAGTCCGAGCACCTTGTCGAAGACCTCTCCCTTTGCGGTTATCATAATAATGGGCTTTTGCGACATTTCCCTTATCTCTCGGCAAACCTGCCAGCCGTCCTTTTTGGGAAGCATAATGTCAAGAAGCACAAGGTCTGGCTCGTACGCCTTGAAGGCAAGGATACCCTCTGCGCCGTCGGAAGCACTCTTTACCTTATAGCCCTCGTTTTCAAGGAATATGCGAAGCACCTCGCAGATGTTAGCGTCGTCGTCAATTACAAGAATTTTCGTAGACATAATTTACACTTTCCTTTCAAATTCCCTTTATTAAAGGTGTTTTTTGGCGTTTTGTGTTAACTTTGTTCATAATTCAAATGTGAACAAAGTTTACTTTCTGACCAAATTTTACCACACTTTTTCCGCCTTTTAGTTATGAATTTGTAAACTTTTATCCATTTCGGGCGTAATTTTTACTTTTATTATGTCGCCCTTCTCACAGCCGTCGGGCTTATAGATAGAAAGATTTAAAAAGTTTTCGGTGTATCCCAAGACCTGTTTTCCCCTGAAGAACTCGGCAAGGACGCTGTATTCTTTGCCGACGTTTCTCTCGAATATCTGTCGGTGAACGTCCTCTGCCACCCTCGCCATTTCCCTTGCTCTCTCGTGCTTTTCAAGGGTGCCGACTTCCTTCATCGAGGCGGCGAGAGTGCCTTCTCTTCGAGAATATGGAAATATATGTGTATGGAGTATTTCTGCTTTTTTTATAAACTCTACGCTCTTTAAAAAGTCGCCCTCGGTCTCGGTGGGAAAACCGCATATCATATCGCAGGAAAGGTTTGCCGAGGGGAAAAAGCGTCTTATTCCTTCGACCGCTTCATAGAGCTCGTTTTCACCGTAGCCACGTCTCATAGAGGAAAGGACGCTCGACGAGGCACTTTGCACCGATAGATGAAAGTGTGGCATAACACCTTCAAGAGAGGATAGCCTTTCAAGCCTTTCGGTAGTAAAAAAGGTGGGATGAAGCGAGCCGAAGCGCAGTCTTTCGACGGGGGCTTCCCTCGCTATCGTCTCGACGAGGGAGACGAGGGGGTCTTTTTCTCCGAGGTCCTCTCCGTAGGAGGAGGTCTCGATGCCCGTCAGAATTATTTCCTTATAGCCTCGGTCGGTAAGTCTTTTTACCTCGGCGACTATATCATCCTTTCTTCGTGAACGGACTCTGCCTCTGACGAAGGGAACGTAGCAATAGGAGCAGAAGTTATTACAGCCGTCCTCAATTTTGACGTACGCCTTGACGTAACGGCAGGAATCTATCGAAAGGCTTTCGTAGGGTGCGCCCTCAAGGCTCTTGCGGAGATCGAATTTTTCGCCGTCAAGGATAGCCTCGATTTTGTCTGCTACCTCGCCCTTGTCTCGATTTCCCGAAATGTAGTCTGCCTCGGAAAGCTCGGGAATATTATCTCCTGCGCCCTGTGTGAAGCAACCTATCACTGCGACCCTTGCGCCGTTTTTCTCACGCTCACGCAGTGCCCGTCTTATTGCCTTACGGCTCTTTGAGTCGGACTCGGCGGTAACGGAGCAGGTGTTTATTAAATATAAATCACATTGGCTCTCAAAGGGGACTATCGAGTAGCCCTTCTTTTCGAGCCTTTCGGCTATTGCATCGCTTTCGTACTGATTGACACGACAGCCTAAAGTAAGTATTCCCACTTTTTTCATTTTGTTTCCGCCTTAAAGGGTTTACTTTATTTCTATTCTCGTTTTTTCTCTTAATTTCGTTTTTATTGCGTTCAGCTTCTCTGGATCAAGAGCCGAGGCGTTCTTGAGGGGGTTTTCTATTCCCTTTTCCTCGTATTTGAAAAAGCCCATCGTGTGAAAGGGCAAAAGCTCCCAGTATTCGGGAGAAAGCTCCTCGACGAGAGGAAGGTACTCTGAAAGCGCCTCAACGCTGTCGCTTATGCTCGGAAGAACCACTGTTCGTAAAATGAAGCGCTTTCCGATGTCCCGAACGTAAAAAAGAGCGTTCAAGGTATGTTCGAGCGTTCTCGAGGTATATTTTCTCATCTTTTCGTTATCGGGGAATTTGAGGTCGGCAAGTATCATATCCGCCCCGTTTATCGCGCGCTTTACGCTTTCCGTCAAGGGAACGGCGAGCGAGGTGTCGAGAACGTAGCCGATACCTCTTTCACGAAGAAGCTCTGCGGTCCTGAAAATCTCCTCGCTTTGCAAAAGCGGTTCGCCTCCCGAAAAGGTAATGCCACCGCCGTTTTTGAAATAGGGCTTGTAACGAAGCGCCTTTTTCGCTATTTCCTCGGGAGTGTACTCTCTCCCCTCCGCCTCCCAGGTGTCAGGGTTATGACAGTAAACACAGCGCAAGGGACAGCCTGACAGAAACACTATAAAGCGTATTCCGTCGCCGTCCCGCGCCCCCATTGATTCGAATGAATGAACTAACATAAAACCCCTTTTTATGAATGGAAACTTGAAAATTAATGAATATTGAAGATTGAAGATTGAATAATTTCGGTTGATTTCGCCTTGCGCGAAATCTTCCTTCATTTTAATTTTTAATTTGTTTTGTATTACACAAAAAATCAAAGAAATAATTTCGAAGTATTTTTTCGTTCTGCGAGTGCACACGAGCGAGGCAAGGAAACTTTACAAAACGTAAAGCAACGATGCCGAGTCGAGTAAGTAGCGACGCAGAACGGAAAAAGACGAAGAAATTTACTCTATGTTTTGTATCTGTTCCCTTATCTTCTCAATCTCACTCTTCGCCTCAACGACCAGCCGCGTTATTTCAAGCTCCTGACATTTTGAGCCGATGGTATTGACCTCTCGGTTGATTTCCTGAGTTAAGAAGTCGAGCTTACGGCCTGCGGGAGCACTTCCGTTCATTATCGACTTGAACTGCGAAAGATGGCTCGCAAGACGGGTTATCTCCTCGTCTACGGCAACCTTATCGGCAAAGAGCGCAACCTCGGTAATTACCCTCGTTTCATCGTACGAGGTATTGCCGAGAAGCTCCTCTATTCTCGCCCTCAGCCTCTCCTCATACGCCTTGACCGAGGCAGGAGAGAGCTTTATGATTTCTTTTCTGATTTCTTCTATTCTGTCAAGCTTTTCGGTGATGTCGTCGTAGAGCTTTTTGCCCTCGGTCTCTCTCATCGTGTCGTAGTCGGAGAGTGCCTTCGACATTACCTCAAAGAGCCTTGAGACCATCTTTTCCTCATCCTCTTCGTCGCTTCTCGTTCCGATAACGTCGGGGAGTCTCATAACCGTCGAAACACCGATATCGTCACGAAGACCGTACTTCTCCTCGACCTCTCGGAAAACCTCGAGATAGCTTTCGAAAAGAGCGTGGTTTATCGAGACCTTCGTCAGAGTGTCCTCAAGAATATTGACTCCGAGATAGCAGTCAACCTTGCCTCTCGAGGTGTGCGCCGATACCTCTTTCTTTATCTTGTCCTCAAGGTATCCGTAGGTGCGCGGAAGGCGAACCGAGGTATCGAGATAACGGTTGTTGACGCTTTTGAGCTCGAAGGTGAGCTCCATTCCGTCTATTTCGACTACGGCTCTTCCGTAGCCTGTCATACTCTTTATCATTTTATTTCCTCGCAAATTTTTATAAATTCTTCCTTTGTGAGAAGGATATTCAGTGCCGACAAAAGCGCCGTACTGCTCATATTCTTCGGAAGTGAAAGCCTTTTCTGAAGCGCTTCACGGCGCTCCTTCGAGCCGTCAAGCCCCATAAAGCCCCTCTCGTAGAGGTCTTGTCTCGAAATCTCGGGGGGTCGCTTTTCGCTCACCGCAAAGGTGCGAAAAAGCTCTCTTATCACCTCGGGTGAAATTCCCTCAACTCCGAGAAGTCCTTCCTTCGAGGGCTCTGCCTTCCTCTTTTCCTTACCCTCAACCGAAGGTATGTAAAGATTCGTCACGCCCTTTCCGCCCGTCACGCTCTTAATATGGTTTCTTATTACCATCCCTGCCGAGTCACTGTCGGTCAGTACTATTACGCCTCTCGTCGAGGCGGCGTGGCGGATGAGCGCCTTCTTTTCGTCGCTTTTAAATATTCCGAAGCCGTCAAGCGTTATAATATCGGCATCAATAAGAGACTCAAGCTTTATCTTGTCGTACTTACCCTCGACTACGACTACTTCGTTTACCGCTATTTTCATAACGCGCTCACCACAAGGTCAGAGACCAGTGTAAAGGGCGGTACTCCGATGCTTTTAAGCTCTCTGTCGCAGAGGAGAGTGAGCTCTATTGCCTTCGCAAGAGACGCCGTTTCCCAATTTCCCGCTGCAGAAGCGTAGTTCTTAAGCTGCCAAGGGAAAAAGCCCGTTATCGCCGCAAATTCACCTTCGGTAAGCTTTCCTCTTGCAGATTTTACAAGAGAAAGAGCGCTGAAGGTCTTTGCAAGCGACGAGACTATAATGACGGGCTCGACGTTCTGTTGCTTCAGCTTTTCAAGAAGGGTACACGCTTCCTTCTTCGCCTGCCTCATTACCGCGTCGGTAAATTCATAAACGGCGTTTTCGCCCGAGGGCTTGACGAGAAGCTCTACAAGCTCATTCGGAACGCTGTCAAGAGAATTTCTCTTGCAGTAAGCGATAAGCTTTTCGCTCTCGCTCTTGAGCTTCATCATACCAAAGTCGCAAAGCTTTATCATCCTCACGATGTTGAAGTCGGATATTCTCACCTCTGCATTACGGAAAATCTTATCCGTCCAAGAGGTGAGCTTCATTTCACTCTGCCTTGCAAACTCGGTGACAGTCATACAGGACGACAAGTCCTTTATTATCTTCTTCTCTCTCATTTTTTTAGTAGAGATATCAAGTTCATCGAGGCGTGCAATTATAACGAAAATCGTCTCCTTGCCTACCGCCTTTACGGCATCGACAAGTCTTTTTTCGTCGTCTTTTTTGAGGGACGTTATATCCATACCCCACACCTCGACTATCTTGTGCTCCGCCATAACGGGAAGAGAGTCCACCGCATCCTCGATATCCTTCACCGTGCCGTCACGCTGAAAATCAATGACCGTGCGGTTGAATTCCTCCATCCCCTCGTCACGAACTACACGCCGAAGCTCGTCGAGACAGTAAAATTTGAGATATTCCTCCTCGCCCCAGAAAAGATACGCTCCCGTAGGATGCAGTTTTATTCTGTCGCGAAGCTCCTTTACCTCGTCTCTTTTTACGGGGTATGCCATTACGCCATACGGTCGGCGAGCTGTTCACCGCCAAGTATGTGGAAGTGAAGGTGCTTCACGCTCTGGCAAGCGTGGTCACCGCAGTTTGAAACAACTCTGTATCCCTTTTCAAGCCCTTCCGCCTTCGCTATCCTCGGAATACACTCGAATATGTGAGAGACGACCGAGGAATTTTCTTCGGTTATTCCGTCAACCGAGGGAATATGCTCCTTCGGAATTACGAGAATATGAGTGGGAGCCTGAGGGTTAATATCACGGAATGCGAGAACCTTGTCGTCCTCGTAGACCTTTGTGGAAGGTATGTGTCCCTTAACTATTTTACAAAACAAGCAATCCATTTTGTTACTCCTTTTTGAAAGCTTGATATTTTGGTTAAAACCGAAAATGATTTTTAATGAATATTGAATAAAGAATATTGAAAAATTTCGGAAAATTTCCCTGCGGGAAATTAACCATAATTATTCATTCTTCAATCTTAAATATTCATTATCTTCATAAATTCTTCTTTTGCTTCGGGTAGCTTTGTTACGTCACGTCCGCCCGAGGATGCACTGTCGGGACGTCCGCCGCCGCCTCCTCCGACGATGGGGGAAATCGCCTTCAGGATATTGCCTGCGTGAGCGCCGTTCTGAACCGCTTCCTTACCGCAGAAGGCTGCAAATACTATCTTTCCGTCGCTTACCGAGTAAAGAACTCCGACGATATCGGGATACTTGTCACGAAGTCGGTCACCCTCGCTTCGAAGGGTATCCGCCTTCGCTCCCGCAATTTCTCCGAAGAGAAGCGAGAATTTATCGGTCTTTACTATTGCGTTTTCAAGTCCCTCTGCCGCCGCCTTTGCAGCTTCCTTGCGGAGTGCGTCGGCATCGTTTTTAGCGTCACGGAGCTCGTTCTGAAGTGCGGTAATTCTCGAAGGAAGGGACGCCGTATCGCTCGCCTTCGCAATAGAAGCGCTCTCGCGGAGGAGGGCTTCCTTCTCTTCAAGAAGCTCAAGGACGCCGAGACCCGTCGTACCCTCTATTCTTCTGATGCCTGCCGCAACCGAGGTCTCCGAAAGAACCTTGAATAGTCCTGCCTCTGATGTGTTCGAGAGATGTGTTCCTCCGCAAAGCTCGGTCGAAACGTCTCCCATCTTAACTACTCTGACGGTGCTTTCGTACTTTTCTCCAAAGAGCGCCATAGCGCCCATTTTCTTTGCAGTATCAACGTCGGTTTCGACGGTTTCTACCTTGTTTGCCGAAAGGATAAAGCCATTTACAAGGGCTTCTACCCTTTTTATTTCTTCTTCTGTCATAGCAGAGAAGTGTTTAAAGTCAAATCTGAGTCTCTTTTCGTCAACGTATGAGCCTGCCTGCTCTACGTGGTTGCCGAGCACCTGACGGAGAGAAGCCTGAAGAAGATGCACCGTCGAGTGATTACGACTGATAGCCCTTCTTCTTTCAAGGTCAACCCTTGCGAAAACCGTGTCTCCCACCTTGATTTCCGAGGTGACCTCGCAGTCGTGAAGGTAAACGCCGTCCTGCTTTTTCGTATCAATTACCTCGAAGCCGTGAAGCGTTCCCGTATCTCCTACCTGTCCGCCGCCCTCGCCGTAAAATACCGTCTTGTCAAGCACGATAAGCGCTTCGCCCTCACTTGTAGAGTCAACGCTTTCGCCATTTGCAATAATGGCAATTACCTTGCCCTCGCATTCACTCATCGTATAGCCGACGAACTCGGTCTTTTCTATTCCCTGAAGGAGGCTCGCCTTGGTGTTGTCCCAACCGCCGCCTGCCTTTCTGTTCTCTCTTGCTCTCGTCTTCTGCTCTGCCATAAGAGCGCTGAAAGCGTCGTCGTCAAGGGTAAGTCCGTCCTCTGCGATAATCTCACGGGTGAGGTCTACGGGGAAGCCAAAGGTGTCGTAAAGCTTGAAGGTGTCCTCGCCCGAGAGCACACTCTCGCCTCTCTCCTTGACACTCGCTACCATCGTCGAAAGGATATTAAGTCCTGCGTCGATAGTCGCCGAAAAGCGTTCTTCTTCGATAGAAAGTATCTTCTTTATATAGTCCTTCTTTTCAAGAACCTCGGGGTATGCGTTTTTATTGCACTCGATAACTACGTCGGCAAGTCGGTTGAGGAAATCGCCCTCTATGCCGATAAGTCTGCCGTGGCGGGCAGCTCTTCTTATAAGTCGTCGTAGAACGTAGCCTCGTCCCTCGTTTGAGGGCATAACGCCGTCGCCTATCATAAAGGTGGAGCTTCTTATGTGGTCGGTGATGATACGGATAGATACGTCGGTATTATAGTCCTTGCCGTACTCCTTATTTGACCACTCGCAAACGGTATCGAGTATCTTTCTTACGGTGTCAACCTCAAAGAGATTGTCAACTCCCTGCATGACGCAGGCAAGTCTTTCAAGTCCCATACCGGTATCTATGTTCTTCTGAACGAGCTCGGTGTAATTGCCCTTGCCGTCGTTGTCGAACTGGGAGAATACGTTGTTCCATATCTCCATATATCTGTCGCACTCACAGCCGGGACGGCAGTCGGGAGAACCGCAGCCGTACTTCTCTCCTCTGTCGAAGTAAATCTCGGAGCAGGGACCGCAAGGACCGCTTCCGTGCTCCCAGAAGTTATCAGCCTTGCCCATTCTTATAACCTTTTCAGCAGGTACTCCGACTACCTTCGTCCAGATTTCAAACGCTTCGTTGTCCTCCTCGTAGATAGAGGGCCAGAGAAGCTCTGCGGGAATTTCAAGAGTCTTCGTTAAAAACTCCCACGCCCACGGAATAGCCTCGTTCTTGAAGTAGTCGCCAAAGGAGAAGTTTCCGAGCATCTCAAAGTAGGTGCCGTGACGCGCCGTCTTTCCTACGTTTTCAAGGTCGGGGGTTCTTATACACTTCTGGCAGGTGGTTACCCTCCTTCTCGGAGGCTCTTCGGTACCCTTGAAATAGGGCTTCATGGGAGCCATTCCCGAATTTATAAGAAGAAGCGAATTATCCCCCTTGGGTACGAGCGAAAAGCTCGGAAGTCGAAGATGTCCCTTCGATTCAAAAAAGGAAAGATAGCTTTCTCTCAGGTCGTTGAGTGATGTCCATTTCATAATTTTTGTCTCCGTTATTTTTTCGTTAGCAATCAATTTTACCACTTATTTATAATAAAGGTCAAGAAAATGCGTTTTTCTCGGATAAAATCTTTATACAATCTTAACACGAAAAAGAACTCGGGCAATTTTGCCCGAATTCTGTTATTTCTTAAAAATCGCAAACGATGCGCCCTTCATTATAATTTTATTTTCCGCAATTTCAATATTCTGAGAGAATACTACCTCCCCTTCGGGAAGGTCGATATCGAAGGTGCGTGCAGATAGGGTTAAGCCATATGATGTTGAAGCCACACGACTCTATGTAATCAAGCTTTTCTATAATTCCCCTGAGGTCGCCGTTGCTATCGTAAAACGACTGGGGACAAATTTCATATACAACCGAATCGTTAAGCCAGTTCATATTTTTCTACTATTCTTTTTTCATATATTATCACATTAAAATATATTTTTCAATAGTCTTGACAAACTTTAAAGCGGTATGTTACCATTAAGAAAAGGAGTGCTTTTTTTGACGGAAAGGGAAAAAATGGAGGCAGGCTACCTTTATCTGCCGTCGGGCGAGCTTGTCGAGCATAGATTTAAAATTCAGGACGCTATGGTGGAATATAACAAGCTTGTGCCCTTCAAGTGCGACTACGCCTTCCCCGTAACCATCGGCGACAACGTATGGATAGGCGGAAGCGTTTCGATAATCGGAGGCGTTACTATCGGCAAAAACAACGTTATCGGCGCAGCAAGCGTCGTTATCCGAGATATACCCGAGGGCGTTCTCGCCACAGGAAACCCCTGCCGAGTTATAAGAAAGCTTACCCCCGAGGACAGAGAAAAGTATATTCACGCAGAATAATTCTTTGCTTTTCAAATATTACTTATCAAAGATAGTGGTTTGGAATAAAATTTAAGAGGTATATTATGGCAATCTTTTTAGCAACGCTTTCACCTATGCTGACACTGTTTTTATGTATCGCCACGGGCTTCGTATTGACCAAAGCGAAGATACTGCCCGAGTCCTCAAGCAAGGTCATGGCAAAAATGGAGACTTGGATATTTTGCCCCGCTCTGAGCTTTATGACAATGATTCGTTACTGCACGGTAGATACTATCAGCTATCATACGGTTAATATTGTACTGGCATCGATAGCGGTCTTGATAGCTATGACTATTGCGATTCCTCTTTCGCGCTTATTCGCCAAAAAAAACACAGCCGAAAACGGTATTTATAGCTACGCACTTGCGTTTGCCAACGGCGGATATATGGGAGACCCTATCGTTTTGGCGCTCTTTGGCGAATCGGTGCTTGCCTGTTATAAGCTATACTATCTGCCATTGTTACTGCTTATTTACACTTGGGGTATAAGTGTGTTAACACCCAAAGGAGAAGGAAAGGGCAGCTCGCTTAAACGCTTAATCAATGCCCCCACCGTCGCAATGCTTATCGGTATCTTCTGCGGACTGTCGGGAATCGGTAGATACCTGCCAAGCTTTTTGACCTCTGCTCTCGATTCGCTAAAGTCGTGTATGGGGCCCATTGCTATGCTTATTGCAGGTGCGACCATAGCAAAATACAACTTTTTCGCTATGCTCAAGAAGAAAAAAGTCTATATTGCAACCGCTTTGCGACTTGTAATTATTCCTACCATCATAGTCACCGCCTTATTTGTTATTAAGTCACTCTTCGCCCCGATTTTGAAAATACATATAGGAAATGACGTTTTGTTCTTTGCTTTTTTTGCAACGGGAACACCTCTTGGGCTGAATACGGTAGTTTTCCCCGAGGCATACGGCGGAGACGCGGAGATAGGGGCAAGTATGGCTATGATATCACATACCCTTTGTATTGTTTCCATCCCCATTATGTACTCGGTAATCGTATCAATTTTCGGTGCACCGTTCGGGGCGTAAAAAAGCTCGGGCTTAATGCCCGAGCTCAACTTTTACATAACATTCTTTTTATCCGTTCTGCCTGTAAGGTAATCGAGAGATACGTTGTAAAAATCAGCAATCTTCACAAGCACTTCCACCCTCGGCATTCTTTTCATAAGCTCATAATTCTGATAAGCCGTTTCGGTAACGTCTGAATATATGGCGATTTGGCTTTGTGTATATCCTCTCTCTAACCTTAATGCTTTAAGTCTTTTCGCAATTATTTCTTTCATAATTTACACCTTATTTTTTTCTTGACAAATAAAGTATAAACTATTATAATAAAAAATACACAAACATTCGTTGGTGTGACAAAGGAGTTGCTACATTTTTAGAAAAAACTTGAAGCAGTAGCTTCAAGTTTTTTCTTTTGTATTAAAGTTTTTGAATGAAAATCAGAGTTATGAATTCGGCTTCGCCGAACGTTATGATATGATTATTTCTTGCGAAATAATCATAGTTTATTTAATCTCGGGAAGGCTTGCAGCTGCAACAGACTGTCCTACACGACGGCTGGACTCGTCGGGAATGTGGAGCTGAATTTTAGCGTTAAGCTCGGGGAATTCCTTTTCAAGAACTTCCTTTGCTCTGTCGAGAAGGATAACTCCGCCCTCGCCCGAGGTAACTCGTCCCATAATAAGAACGTGCTTTATATCATAGAAGAGAGAGTAGTAAGCGATAGTGTAAAGTCGGAGGCCAAGCGGTCTTAGGAAGACAAGGGTCTCTTACAACTCCTTGGCTCACAGAACGACATGGCT
>JAZQUE010000092.1:0-1129 GCA_045631145.1 Eubacteriales bacterium | reverse complement strand
GGGCGAGAATATGCACGTCGTCGTGCCTACCTGGCGTTCGACGGGCGACGTATCCATCAAGGCGGATATTATGGAAGAGGTAGCCCGTATGTACGGCTACGAAAACTTCGAGCCCACTCCCATCGTTACAAGCTTTGAGGGCGCGATAAATCAGCTTGACCACAACCTTGTCAGAAAGATTAAGGAATACCTCGCTATCCGTGTCGGTATGCAGGAGATTTTCACGTATCCTTGGATGAGCGACAGCTTTGTCGAGGCAATACTCGAAAATACAGAGGGCGTTCTGAAGCTCTCGACTCCTCCGTCTCCCGACGAAAAGTATATCCGTTCCACCCTTCTGCCGAATATTTGCCGTGCAGTAGCGAAGAACGAGCGCTTCTACGGCGAGTTCTCGATTTTCGAGGAGGCGCAGGTATTCGAGGATAAGAATTACACCTCGAAATACGACGAGAAAGAGCTCCTTCCTCTTCAGCGCCGTCATATAGCAGGCGCATTCGCAGGGGCGGCAGATAGCGTTCCCTCCCTTTTCAGAAAGGCGAAGGGCGTTATCGAGAATATGGCAAGATACACTCATATGGAGGCTCTTTCATTCGAAAGACTTGAAAAGCCGTACTGGGCAGATAACACGGTCTGGCTCAATATAACTCTCGGCGGTGAGAAGATAGGTACTCTCGCACTTCTCTCAAAGAAGGCGTCGCTTCTCTGCGGTATCAAGAATCTTGCGACGGTGCTCTTTGAGCTTGACACAGACGCCTTGAAGCCCTTCACCTCGAGAACGAATGAGTTCACTCATATCGCCGAATATCCTACTATCGAATACGACGTCTCGCTTCTCTTTGACGTGAACACCAAGTGGTCGGAGATTAAGGAGACCCTCCTCAAAAAGAAAAATAGCGACAGCTACCTTCTTGACGCAGATTTCGTCGATGAATATAAGGGCGCACAGGTGCCAGAGGGCAAGAAGTCGGTAACCATACGCCTCACCCTCGGCTCAAACGAAAAGACCCTCACTTCAAACGACATCGAAGCCTGCGCAAACACCGTAATCAAATTCCTCGTCAAGAATCTCGGCGCAGAAATGAGAACTAAATAAAGCGAAAAACTCGGACTTTTAGACGGGTGCTCGTAA
>JAZQUE010000091.1:0-4614 GCA_045631145.1 Eubacteriales bacterium | reverse complement strand
AGTGCTTTTACATAGTCCTCGGGCACGAAGGGGCGAAGGTCGTCCTGACCCTCTCCGACTCCGATAAACTTGACGGGAATACCGAGCTCCTCCTTTACCGAGAAGACGATACCGCCCTTCGCCGAGCCGTCGAGCTTGGTGAGGATAAGTCCCGTAAGCCCTGCCGAGCTTTTGAATTCCTTCGCCTGATTTACGGCGTTTTGTCCCGTCGTTGCGTCGAGCACGAGAAGGGTCTCACGGCTTGCGTCGGGAAGCTCTCGGGAGATAACTCTGTCGATTTTCGCAAGCTCGTCCATAAGGTTTTTCTTGTTGTGAAGTCTGCCTGCGGTGTCGATAATGAGTACGTCCGCGCCCTTTTTCTTTGCGGCGCCGATAGCGTCGAATACAACGGCGGCAGGGTCAGAGCCCTCACTCTGCTTTATCATTTCTACCCCTATTCTTTCAGCCCATATGCCGAGCTGGTCGATAGCTGCCGCGCGGAAGGTGTCTGCGGCGGCAAGAAGGGGCTTCTTGCCCTCACTCTTGAGGTAAGAGGATATTTTTGCGATAGAGGTGGTCTTTCCGACACCGTTTACTCCGATAACGAGTATTACCGAGGGCTTGGTGTCGAGGGCGAGAGGGGAGACGTCGCTTTCAAGCTTGGAGGCGAGGATGTCGAAGAGAGCCTTCTTTGCTTCCTCTCCCTCTTTTATCTTGTCGCTTTTTATTCTTTCCCTTAATTCGTCCATTACGCTTTCGGTAACCGCAACTCCCATATCTGCAAGGATAAGGGTCTCCTCGAGCTCGTCGAAGAAGTCGTCGTCAAAGGCGGAGAAGCCCGAAAACACCGACGTCAACTGAGTTACGAGTGCCGACTTCGTTTTCATAAGACCGCTTTTCAGCTTTTCAAAAAATCTCATTAATTAATTTCTCCTCCGTAGTCGCAGAGGCTTACTCTCAGGTAGTCGGAAACGCCCTTCTCCTGCATCGTGATGCCGTAGAGCATATCCGCCGCCTCCATAGTGCCTCGACGGTGGGTGATAACGATAAACTGTGTTGACATAGAATACTTCTTGAGATATTCTCCGAAGCGGTTAACGTTAGCTTCGTCAAGCGCCGCTTCAATTTCGTCGAATATGCAGAAGGGGGAGGGCGATACCTTGAGAATAGCAAGGTATAGCGCAATCGCAACTATACTCTGCTCTCCGCCCGAAAGAAGCGATAAGCTTTTTATTATTTTTCCCGGAGGCTGAACGTTTATGTCAATAGTACATTCAAGAACGTCCTCACCGCTGACAACTATTTCGGCAGTTCCTCCGCCAAAGAGCTCGGTGAAGGTCTCCTTGAACGCCTTTTGTATATTCACGAGCGCCTTCGAGAAGGTGTCGCGCATTGTGTTTTCAAGTGTTACGATGAGCTTTTCAAGGCTCTTCTTTGCGCTTTCGGCATCGTCGAACTGCGCCTTTAAGAAGTCGTAACGCTCCTTGGTCTCACGGTACTCCTCAACCGACTCGAGATTTACCGAGCCGAGCTTCTTCATCTCCGAACGCAGGAAGGAAAGTCTTTCCTCCTTCTCCTCCTTCGAAAGAGTATGATTCGAGCGTGCGCTTGCGGCGAATATTACCGCCGTGTCGAAGTCCATTTCGTAGTCCTCGGCAAGCCTTGTGAGAATATTTACCTTTTCCTTTTCAAGCTCCTCCGAGCGTGAGGAGAACTGCGTATAAAGCCTGAAGGAGTGCTCCTTTTCCTCGGTGAGCTGTTTTTGGGAAACTCTCATCGACATCGAATCGGCTTCAAGCTTTGCCGCCATATCGGTGTGAGCCTTTATCTCGTCTTCTTTATTTTTTATCTTCGACTCTGTCTCGAGCTTTTCGAGCTTGCCGTCGGCAATCAGACGGAGAGTCTCCTCTTGCTTTTCACGGTATTCCTTAATTCTGTTCTTTCCGTCGGTTACCGCATTTTCAAGCTCTGCCTTCTGGAGTGCGTTGGAATTTATCTTTTCACTCGAGGTAGCGAGCGTTACCTCGGCGTCGCTCTTCCTTGTGCGAAGGAGAGTTACCTCCTCCATAAGAGCGAAAATTTCCGCCTTGAGAGAGTCTTCCTTGTCCTCGGCTCTCTTTACTCTTTCTCTTGCTTCGGTGACCTCCTCCTCAAGCTTCCTTCCGTTTTCAACGATAGAAGAAAGATTGTCACTCGTGACGTCGGAGGTGTGGAGTACCTTTTCGTATTCCTCGGTAATGCTGTCAAGCCTTGAGCCGAGGGTGGCAAGCCTTTCGTCGTAAACGTCCGACTGACGCAGAAGCTCGTCCTCTCTCTTTTCAAGAAGCTCAACGTCCCTTTCAAGCTCGAGGAAGGAGTTCCTTATTTCTTCCTTTTCGCCCGATATCTTGTTTATTTCTGCGGTAACGGCAGAAATTCTCTTTTCTATTTCCTTCGCCTCGGCATCGAGCTTCTCGATGTCGGCACGACGGGTGAGAATGTTACTGCTCTTGAGAGTCTGACCTCCCGTAAACGAACCGCCCGCATTGATAAGCTGACCGTCAAGGGTGATGATTCTCACCTTGAAGCCCGTCTTTCTTGCAATATCGTTTGCCGCGTCAATGTCGGTGGCAACGACGGTTCTTCCGAGAAGATTTTTTACGATTCCTCTGTATTTTTCGTCGCAACGGATAAGCCTTGACGCAACCGATATAAAGCCTCTCATCGAGGAGATATCTCTGTCGTCGGTCTCCTTTCCGTCAACCGTCGTAAGAGGAAGGAAGGTCGCTCTGCCCTGATTCGTTCTCTTGAGGTAAGCGATAGCCTCCTTGGCACTCTTTTCGTCGTCAACGACGATATTCTGCATCTGTCCGCCGAGACACGTCTCTATGGCGGTGATGTATTCGTTGTCGGTAACTATGAGCTTGGAGACGGGGCCGTGTATTCCCGAAAGGTCGGAGGATACCACCGCCTTGACGCTTCCCGAAAAGCCCTCGAGAAGTCTGTCCATTCTCTGAAGGGTCTCACGGCGCTGATTTACTTCAAGAAGCTTGAGTCTTTGACTCTGCTTTATCTCGTTTTGTTCCGCTTCGTCAAGCGAAAGAGCCTCTATTTTCTCCTTGCCCTTTTCAAGAGCCGTGCTCTTCTTCGCGAGCTCCTCTGTCACCTCGTCGAGTGCGAGGTCGGTTGCCTTCTTTTCCTTCTTTGCAGTATTATACTGACTTTCGGCGCTTTCCTTTTCTCGTCCTATCGCCTCAAGTCTTTCACGGCGGATAGCGTTATAGCTTTCGCCTTCCTTTTGCATAAGGTCGTTTTCGCTCTTCTGGAGAAGCACCTTTTCGAGAGCATCCTTCTCCTTGTCGGTCTCTCTACCCGCTTCGTCGAGATCTTCTCTCTTTTTGACGGCGAGAGCGTTCTTTTCTTCAATCTCGCCCTCAACCGTTTCGAGAAGTCTCTTCGAGTCCTCGCTCTCCTTTAAGAGCTTTTCCTTTTCGCCTTCAAGCTCAAGAGCTCTGACACCGCTTTCTTTTTCACGGTTTTCTATATCTCCTATAAGGGCGTCGAAGTGCGAAAGGTCGTTTTCGTGAATGGACACCGCCGACTGAATATCCGAAAGAGAGGCGATGAGCTCGTCTCTTTCACGGCGGAGAGTTGCCTCAAGGAGCTTTTCCTTCTGCACCGAGAGATAGTTTTCCTCTACCTCACGGTCAATGCCCTGAAGCTTTTCCTCTGCTTTTTCAAGGCGTGTTTTTTCTTCAAGAGCGTTCTTGTCAACGACCGCCTTTTCTTTTTCTATATCACTGATTCTCTCTGCAAACGCCGACACCTCAAGCTCGGTACGCTCGTTTTTGAGTACAAGGTATTTCGATGCCTTTTCGCTCTGGCGCTGGAGAGAGGGGAGCCTCGTCTCAACCTCTCCGAGAATATCGCTTATTCTGGTGAGATTGTCGGACACCTTAAGTAATTTATTCGTAGCCTCTTTTTTCTGATAGCGGAGCTTTGAAATGCCCGCCGCTTCCTCGAAGATACCTCGTCTTTCGTCGCTTTTCGTGCTTATAACGTCGGCAATCTTACCCTGACCGATAACCGAGTAGCCCTCTCGTCCGATACCTGTGTTGAGGAATATGTCAACGATATCGCGGAGCCTTACCTGCTTCTGATTTATGTAATATTCACTTTCGCCCGAGCGGTAGAGACGTCGGCAGACGTTTATTTCGTCGGAGTCGTAGGTCGAGCGTCTGTCGGAGTTGTCGAGAGTCATCACGACCTCGGCGTATCCCGCAGGCTTACGCTTCGAGGTGCCGTTGAAGATAACGTCCTCCATCTTCGAGCCTCTGAGTGACTTCGGGGACATTTCTCCGAGAACCCATCTTACTGCGTCCGAAATATTCGACTTACCGCTTCCGTTAGGGCCGACTATTGCGGTAATTCCTCTGTCGAAGGTGATGACCGTCTTGTCGGGGAAGGACTTGAAGCCGTGCATGGTGAGCGCTTTCAAGAACATAGAAGTACCTCCTTTCCTTTAATTTTTCCAAATTTCTACACATATACATTATATTATATAATGAAGTGTGAAAAAAATCAAGGTTTTTTTCACACTTAAAGGGGCTTTTTAGAAAGCCGAAACTATTATTCCGAGGGCTAAACCGAGAAGAA